>BTTC01000154.1:0-4977 GCA_036244935.1 bacterium
GCCCCGATGCCGCTCATCTATCAGGGCAAGCCGGCGGTTCAGCTTGTAATCCACGACATCACCCAAAGCAAACGGGCGGAAAGGGAGCTGAAAGAGGCCAAGGAAAAAGCTGAAGAGGCTACAAGACTCAAAGACAAGTTCGTTTCGCTGGTTTCCCACGACCTCAGACAGCCGCTTTCCTCCATAATAGGCTTCCTCAAGTTGATGGATGACCAATCCGTGACGCTGGACCCAAAGGAAAGAACAAAAATTCTTGGCGCCGCGATTGACTCCGGCGAAAAAATGAACCAGATGATAGAAGAACTTTTGAGTATAAGCAGGCTGAGAACGGGAAAGATGCAGATCATGTTCAGCTTCATCGACGCGCACATGCTTGGGCAGAAAGCCATACTGAATCTCAACAAACCGGCGACCCAAAAAGGGATCAAGCTCATCAACGAAATCCCGGAAAAAACGCGCATATACGCCGATCGAACGCTCTTTTACGAGGTCATTCAAAACCTGGTATCCAATGCCATAAAGTTTTCAAGTAAGGACGATACGATATCGATTCACATCCCCGACGGAGAGCCGTCCACGATAGCGGTTTCCGATACGGGGGTCGGAATAGAAAAACAACGTATGGATATGATCTTCAGTTATGAAAAGATAACTTCCACATTGGGTACCGGCGGCGAAACGGGTACCGGACTGGGAATGCCGCTTTCAAGGGACATCATGGAAGCGCACGGCGGGGCGTTGACCGTGGAATCCGATGAAAAAAATGGGAGCATTTTTTACGCCAGGCTTCCGTTTACGCGCCCGATCATACTGGTTGTCGAGGGTAGCCACTGCGCGAACGCCGTAATCCATGAAATGCTGAAAGCCCTCGGCGTGGAGATAATAATAGTGGAAAACGCCGAAGACGGTATCGATATGGTTGGTAAAAAACGGCCGCACCTGGTTATTCTGGACATCTCCATGCCCGAGGTTAACGGGTTTGAATTTATTGAAAAAATTAAAAGCGAAAAAGATTCCGCCGATATACCGGTAATAGTATTTACGGCGCATGAAAGCGTGGAGACAAAAGAAAAAATTCTAAAACTCGGCGCGGACGATTATGTCGCCAAACCTACTTCGCCCGAAGAGTTCACGCAACGCATAAGAAAACATATTTCGTAGTCCACCCGCCGTAGCTGTACAAAATCCCAAGTGGGACGATCAATTAAAAATGGTTGTAGGTAACACCCAGAAGGAACGTAATGCCTGCCGTTACCAGCACAATTTTTTCCATGTATCCGGTAAGCCTGTTTACCCTGGCCAGCCGGTCGGTTTGGCCTTTTGCGGCAAGCCTTCGTTTAAGGCCGCGATAGTAGAAATGAAGAAGGTTCGCGCAAAACAGGGCGATAAGCCCGAAGGTCACCTTGAAGTGCAGGATGGTCGTGGTGCCGATGACGTGCCACCGCGTGATAATAAAAAAAAGTCCCGTTATCGTCTGGATAATAATTGCCGCGTCTACAACGGGGTGCCAGCGTTTCTGTATACCGGCAACGGTCGATTTTTTTTGCCGCGCGTCCGTTATACCGGCCATTGAGGGCCCCACGACGAGCTGCATCATTACAACCGTCATGACAAGGACGGTCCCGCATATTACGTGCGCAAAAACCGCAAGATCGCTCAAATCCATAATGAAGGAAAGGTTACAGAATCAAGCGGACAATATCCATGACAAAAGTCAACTCTCACAACATTCAGCCGACGCAGATGCAATGCCGATTCTAAAGCATATTGCTTTACCATGAATACGATGCGCACGCGTAATGCCTTGATATTAAGACCTTGGAATATCTATCGTATCCGCTAAAACTTAAAACGCTATAATAATAAATCTGTTTTGCCGCTTGCGCGTATGCTACTTGCCTTTAAAGTAAGCTGGCTGCTTTTAAAAGAGCGGCTGTCGTCGGTTTTTTATAAATTACGGAGCCGCCTGTACAACTTCTTCCGGTACGGTTTTTTCAGACTTTTCAAGAACGGCAAGTACTCTAAGACCGTTATAAACTTTTACCTGACGCTCCCACGGCAGGTGGTCCGCCAAAAGCATCTTTACGTTGTGAACACCGTTCCGCAGCGGCAGTTGTATGGGAGTGCTGCCGACGTAAAGTCCGTTTACCAAAAGCTCAGCATTGACTGGTCTCGACTCGAATAGTACCGCCACTTTTCTTTCAATCAACGGCTCGGCTTTAACCACGCGCACGCGTTCTACCCTGTCTTCAGCAGGAAAATACGACGGCTGCGCTGGTGTGACGACCTCCGGTTCGGTTTTTACCGCCGCTTCGCGTTTTTTTGTTCCAGCTTCTTTTAAAGGTTCGATTACCGGCGCTGGGGGGGGGTCTTTTTTTACCGGTCTTATTTCCGGCAAAGGTTTAATGTCGGGCCCGCCGGCTGCCGCCACCAGCGACGTTGCCATCGTAAACGCGATGATCGTTAAAACCCGCTTCATTTTATATTCCTCCTAAAACGGGGCGATGCCTCTTATAAGGTTTTCTATCTCTTCCGTAAGAAGAACCTCGTAACTGACGGACGAAATTATTTCCGGCGATTTAATATCAATAAGCCTGGCGTTTATTATAACGGCTTCCGTAGTCGCCACGTAGGTTCCGGCAAGGACCGACCTCGCATTAGTTTTTTTCGCCAGCTCTTCGATGTCCCGCGTGAGGATCATTTCCCCAACCGATTTTTTTATGAAAAGGTCCTGCGCCCTGCGTACCTCCACAACCTGAAATCCTTGCCTGTTCAGTTCGTTCAGCAGTTTTTCCGCCATCATCCTTCCGAATACCGACGTCTTTTCAAGGTCGTTTAAATCGACGAACGTGGTAACTACCACGGTATGGTCGGCGGCGACCGTTGGGCCACCCCGCAGATTTTTGAAGATTTCTGCCGCCATAAGCTTTGTCCCAAACCTGTCCGAAGCGGTATTTATGTATTGTGTTTTCCAAAACATCAAACCGCCGGAACAGGCCGTCAGTGAAAGCGCCAGAAACAGGCCGAGTACCGTTAATTTTTTCATGAGCGGTTTATCTAAAATCCCTCAACTTCGTTTTGCATGCTTATACGGTCAAGCTCGTTTTCAAAAAGGGACTTCATGAAGCGGTCGTTTTCGTCCACCTTGATCCTCATGCTCGCCACCGAGACCACTTCCTGATTCTCCCCTATAACCATGCGTGAATGGACGGTCACCGCATCTCCCAGGTTTTTGTAGGTTCCAAGCACAATCGCGTCCGCTTCGTACTTGTTCATCATTTCCTCAAGATTTCTGGTCAGCGCCATCTCGCCGATATTCGGCAGTACCATCAGTTCCTTTGCGGCCCGCAGCTCAATCACCCTGAATCCCCTCTCGCTCAGATTTCCCATAAGCTGCTCTGCGATGTACCTGCCGAATGTATTTGTGCGGTTCAGCTTATCCAGATCCACGAACGTGGAAACCAACAGTAACTTTTTACCGCCTGCCCCGCCGCCCTTCATGCCGCCGGCGATGTCGCGTGACATCTTGTCGATCTTGAGCGAAAGCTGTTTCGCGGTCGTATCCACCTCTTCCATCACCGGCTCGCGGAGTTCGATGCTTCCCAGCGCCTCAGCGGTATCAGTTGATTCGGGCGAAGAACGCTCTTTGGTCAACAGCCTTAGCAGGAAAGGATCGTCAGCCAGATTAAGGGAAATGGCCGCCACCGAAATAATTCTCGAGGTTTCCCTGTCAAGCATCCTCAAGGTCAGCGTAAGATCGTTATCCACAAGAATATACGTTCCCACGATTACCGCGTCCGAGCTGTATTTATCCAGAAGTTTTTCGCTTTCCCTCGTAAGCTGGAATTCCCCGCCCTTGCGGATTACCATGATTTCCTCAGCCTGCCTTATCTCGAAAAGCCGGAATTTAAGTTTGTAAAGGACGTATACCAGCATCTCGGAAATGTAACGTCCAAAACGGCCTCCGCTTTCAAGCGAATCCACATCAACGAAAGTGGTGACGACTACCGACCTCTCTTCCTGATCTGATTTTTCAAGGTTATTATAAACTTGGGTTGCAAGAACGGTAATCGCCTTATTCAGTTTTTCCGAGCTTATTTCTTTTTCAAATTGCACCGGCTCCGACGGCTTAACCTCCGAAGATCTGCACGAAACGGCCGCAAAAGCCCAAAATGCGAGCAAGGCAATTAAAAGTTTATTCATACATTACATACGGTTATGGGCATTTCAACAAAACTCCTCCGGCTCATACCGGCCGCTGCATACGACAGCAGCAAGGTTCATATTTTCTCACTCATCTAAAAATCGGAAAATATCGCAAATAACTTGAGTTCTGATTGTAAAACCCGGAAAAAAGATGCGGAAGCAGGCAAAATCGCCCGTGCCGGAAACGTTATCTTTTATAGCGTTTCAAATTTTGGCAGATACGATAGATATTCCAGCAGGTCTTAATATCAAGACATTACGCATGTGCATCGTATTCATGGTAAAGCAATATGCTTTAGACCGATTTATTAACGAATAACCAGGTTTTACATTTTTTGTTTACTTTGTTCAGCGGGCGCAAAATAGTATAAAATCAAGGGGTCGGCAATGAATCAAATTATCAATCCTGAAATTTAGAGGAACAACTCAAATGGCAAAACTAAAACGTTGCGCTATCATTGTAGGCGGCGGCCCGGCGCCCGGTATAAACAGCGTAATAAGCTCCGCCGCTATAAAGCTCCGTAACGCGGGCGTATCGGTGGTAGGCATTTACAACGGATTCGAACACCTGATGAACCGGGACACGTCGCAAGTAAAAGAGCTTCATATCGAAGACGTAAGCAACATACACTTCGAGGGGGGTTCGATAATAAGAACATCGCGCAGCAATCCAACGCGCACGCCCGATGGAAAGAAAAACGTAGTCGAATCGCTGAAAAAACTTGAAGTTGACGCTCTCATAACCATCGGGGGGGACGATACTCTCTTTTC
>BTTC01000155.1:0-4954 GCA_036244935.1 bacterium
GCATACACCTTGCCGTCCGCCCCTTTTAACGGGGTCATCAAAAGCGTACCGCCTTCAAGACTCTTTGCGTCCCCCAGCGAGGAAACGGATATATCTATCTTCTGCCCCGGTTTTGCGAACGCAGGCAGGATGGCGGTAACCATCACCGCCGCTACGTTTTCTACCCTGACGTCTCTGAGGTAACGCGTTTGCGATACGCCTATGTTTTGTCCCGTAAGCTGTCTTATGTCCACGGTAGTGCCGAGGCGTTTTAACATGCTAAGAAGCGCCTGGACGGTAAAGGGCGATTTGTACGACCTGTCGCCGCTGTTTTTAAGTCCTACCATCAGGCCGTAACCTATGATCTGGTTGGTCCTCATGCCGCTTATCGTGGAAATATCCTTTATGCGCGCTGCGTGCGCTATCTGCGAAAGCGCCAGCGCGGCGGCAATTGCCGCAACGACTAATTTATAAATTTGCCAGTTCATATGTATGAAAATCTCCTAACCTAAAATGGCCAGATTGCATCCAGCGCTCTACCCATCCATCCGCTTTTTTGCTGTTTATCCAGGTCGCCCACGCCGTCGTAGGTTATTTCGGCGTTGGCTATCTTCGTGGATAGTACGGAGTTGTCGTAATTGATGTCTTCCCGCCGGACGAAGCCCTTCACCCTTACATACTGATCCGCGTTATTGATTCTTATTTTGCGGCGTCCGTCTACCTGCAGATTACCGTTCGGCAGTACCTCCACGACCATCACCGACACCGTCGATACCAGTTTTTCGCTGCGGCTCGTATCACCGCCGCCCCTGAACCTGCTGCCTCCGGCGAGCCCTATCTCGGTAGGTATGTCGCCGGTGGAGATTTTAATATCGTTTTTCTGCTGGCGTTCCTTTATGGTGGACGCCTTGTTGGAGGCGGTTGTGTTTTCTACAAGATGCACCGTAATGATGTCTCCCGCGCGCGCGGCCTTGTTGTCGGCAAAAAGAGTGCCGTGAACCTCTTCCCCCGGCCATAGCGACCCTTCCGTAAAAGACGGCCTGGGAGGTTCGGGATCGACCGCTGCCGGTTCGGGAATCTGCTTGCCCGCGCATGATGCGGCAAAAAGCGCAAAAACAGCCGCAAATAAAAAACCCTGCAGCAAACTGCAGGGTATCCTGGTAGCTTGCAATCCAAAGAATCCTCCCCTTTTAAAGGGGAGGTGGCGCAGCGCGCCGGAGGGGTTGTAAAAAACAAGGGAAACCACCCCTTCAGTTCCCCTCCTTCTAAACGAAGGAGGGGATTTGTGAAAGGTAATCGTCCCAAACAACATCGCTAACATGGTTTTTTATAGGTCTCCATTTTTTTCCTACTTAAAATGCCACCCGTACCCTGCCTTCGCCGATCACGCGGGCGTAAATCTTTTTGTTCGATCTCAGGTTTACGACAGGAATCGATTCGCCTATTTTTCCATCCTTTTTCGCTATGCCCTTTGCGGTTATCACTACGTTTTCCCTTTCAGCGACCATCAGGACGATTTCACCCGACCTCACATCCGGCGGCTTTACGATATCCGATCTCAGGATAGCCCTGCCCGGTTTAATGTTCCTGACGGCTACCAGTCCTTTAGCGGATGCAATTTCCGTGTAAAAATCGGTTGCCGGAAGCTGAAGAGCGCTTTTTGCGATTTCCAGCATCTCCGGCGTGATTGCGTCACCGCGGCGGATTACGGTTTTTGCCGACACCACGTCGCCGAACAGTTCTACCTTGACGGGAATCCTCAGCCTTTTGATAATCCGTTTATTCTTGTAAAAAACAAAGCTGAGAACGCGGGTTTTTCCCCTTGCTTCCGAAGGTGACCCGGTAACGTTGAAAGCGTCGAAATCGGCGGGCAGCATACGCGCCGGCGGCGGTTTTATTTCCAATATACGAAAATCCGTAACGGGCAAAGCGAGCGACGATCTGATATGTTTTTCCGCCATATGTTTTATCCATGAGGCATTTATTGCAGTTTCTGCGGCAAAATTTGCCTCTCCGGAGCCGCCGCGCGCTCCACCGGCAAAAAGGACGGCAAAGACGATAAGCGGAAAAAAAACTTTATTCATATCCACCTTTGTCATTACCGTTTGGTGTTGTTGGCCGTTTGCAGCATCTCGTCCGAGGTTGAGATGGCCTTTGAGTTTAGCTCGTAGGCGCGCTGCGCCAGTATCATGTTGGTTAATTCTTCAACCACGTTTACGTTCGAGGATTCAACGAACCCCTGCTGAATCAGCCCAAGCTCGTTCTCGCCGGGGATGCCTATGATGGACGGGCCGCTGGCATCGGATTCCTCGTAAAGTCCTCTTCCGATCGACATGAGACCGGCCGGGTTGATGAAGTTCGCAAGCTCTATGGTTCCTATCACGTTTGGCGTAACGCTGCCGGGCTGCGTCACCGAAACCTCGCCGTTATTGTCGATGCTTATCAGTTCCGCGTCGTTTGGTACGACGATGGACGGTTCCATAAGATAGCCGTCCGAGTTTACAAGCTGGCCGGAGTTGTCCAGCCGGAATGTCCCGTTGCGGGTGTATGCTATCGTTCCGTCGGTTTGCTGTACCTGAAAGAAACCTTTGCCCTCTATGGCCATATCCAGTTCGTTTCCCGTTTGCTGGAAATCGCCCTGCGTGAAGAGTTTTGATACGGCGGCAAGTTTTGTACCCATGCCTATCTGTATGCCGGCCGGTATCTGACTGCCTGTGAGCGTTTGCGTTCCCGGCATCCTGAGCGTTTGATAAAGAAGATCCTGGAACTCCGCCCGGCTTCTCTTGAAGCCGAGCGTATTTACGTTTGCGAGGTTATTGGATATTACGTTTATATCCTGCTGCATTGCTTCCATGCCGGTGGCGGCTGTGAATAGTGATCGTATCATTTCGTTGTCCTCCTTGCTTTAGACTTTTTTAATATCGCGGTTTGACCGTTCGGCAAACTTACAGCTCACCGTGACGCAAAGTGTCACCCTGAGCCTGTCGAAGGGCGGCATAATGTTTCGCTAAACAAAAAATTCCGCATATTCCGCATATTCCTCACCTGGCCACATCTCCTATGAGCCTGGCTGTCATTTCATCGTCCGATTGAATCGATTTACGGAACGCCTCGTATGCCCTTAAAGCGGTTATCATCCTCGTCATTTCCGCAACCGGGTTGATGTTCGAACCCTCCGTGAACCCCTGTCTGATTGATGCTTGCGACTGAACCGCCTTTTTTGAATCGGAAGCGGAATAAAGGCCGCTGCCTTGTTTTATGAGTGTTGATTTGTCGGGAAAGTCAACCAGCCTGATTTTCGTAATCGGAAGGTTTTGTTCGTTTAGTATCGTTCCGTCTTCAGTTATGCGGAACTTTACAAGGCCGACCGTAACCGGTTTTTTATTGATGTCAAGCAGCCGGTAGCCGTCGGGAGTAACCAGTTCGCCCTTTTGATTTACCTGCGTTGTGCCGCCGCGCCAGTATCGCTCACCGGCGTCCGTTTCGACCGCTATGAAGCCGTCGCTCATAAGCGCCACGTCGAAAAGTCTATCGGTTCTGCGTAGCGGACCTTGCGAGAAATCGGTGTAAACCTGCGAAGTAACAATATAGGTTGAATCGGCGGCAGGCTGCGGCGAAGACGATTTTATATCTTGGGGGGATCGAATGTTTGCGCCGGGCGACATGTTTTTTTGAAGATAGGTCTCGAACAACACACGGTCCGCCTTGTAGCCGCCGGTATTTATGTTAGCCAGGTTGTTGGCGATTACGTCCATCGCGCGCTCCTGCGCCATGCTTCCGCTTACCGCAACATACGCGCCTCTATCCAATAGTTCCTCCTGTCAAAAAAGATTTATGACCGTACAAAGGGCAAGACCTGTGCCGACGGCGCATCTTTAATACCGCGCGCCGGGATAAAAAGAGTTGCAGCAGGCGTTGAACGTGATAATTCAATCTGTTATCTATACGCTTGAGGCACGGCGGAACTTGTTTGAAAAGAGGTTTAATAGTTTTTGAAATGGCGGGGAGCGCCGGGGTAGGAACTTTTTTCACCCCGGCACCGTCAAAAACCCGATATAGGGATTATAATCGGCTCACTTCATGCGCTGGAAAAATCTGACCTTTAAACAGAAGACGTGGTTTTTTTTCTTTGCGATTTTTATGATCGTCTGCATTAGAACCCTCGTTAACGCGCCGCACAACAACTACACTGCTTTCAACTCCGGCACTCTTAACCTGTTTAACTCGGTTGACCCTTACCCGCCTGAGTGGACGATAGAATCCGTCTTTTCCAGGGGAGAATGGTTCCTTTACGCCCCTTCGTTTTGTATCTTTTTCTACATCTTTTCCACCAAAGGATTAGGAATGTATGCCGGCATATACCTGTGGAGCATCCTGAACCTTTCCACCTTCGTACTTGGCCTTTACGCGCTGATCGGCGCTATTGACGCAAAGGATTCGCTTTTCAAAGGGCGATGGCTTTTGCTTGCGCTATTTCTTTGCGTCAACGAGATGCTGGGAACGCTTTTGAATTTACAGTCGAACGCCTTCATGGTCGGCCTTATCATGCTGGGACTTTCCGGTTACATGAAAGGCAGGTATGTACTTTCTGCCCTGTTGTTCGCGGTGGCGGTTAATTTCAAGGCTTTTCCATTGGTGGTTGCGCTTTTGCTGTTTCTGGATTTCAACTGGAAGTTTTTAACAAGCTTTACACTCTTTTTCTTGCTGATATTTTTATCTCCGCTTCTTTTCATACCGCTTGATTTTTTTATTTACGCATCCAGACATTGGTTGATATTCCTCCTTACCGTGCCAAGCTACTCTATTTTTCTGGGGCTTAGGCCAACGTTGACGCACTTCGGCATGGAGGCGGGTTTTGTTCCCTTCACCATTTTCATGATGTTCAATGCGCTCGCAATTGCCGTCGTCAGCTGGATTACGCTGCGAAGATCGCGCGATGAATTCGTAAGGCTGCTTTTTCCGCTTGCTATTACAT
>BTTC01000156.1:0-4950 GCA_036244935.1 bacterium
ATTGTAACCAACGGCAGCTCCGATCCGAACAGCTGGACGAAGAGCATACTATTCGAATCGGATTCCGGCCAGACAATCACATCGGCTCCTTCGGTTTCCATGGATGGACAAAAGCAGCCATGGATATACTTCGGGACAGGCAAATATTTAAGCGATGCGGATAAAACCGATACAAGTACCCAAAGGTTCTACGGCATAAAAGATCCATGCTGGGATCCAGCCACCACCGGCTGGGATGTCGCCTGCCTTTCAGGTTCGGGCGTAACCAGCTCTACCCTTGCGGACACAACACCGGCGCTAAACGCGGTTTTGTATGGCGGAGCGTTTGACGGCATTACGATAGAAGGTCAGTCCACGGTGGACGACCTGTCCAACACGCTGATAAATTCCGCCACTCTGGACGGCTGGCGGCTTACGCTGTCTTCCGCCGCCGGTGAAAGATCGCTCAACAAGCCAACCATACTTGGCGGGCTGGTACTGTTTACCTCTTTTATCCCGGATACCGATATATGCGGATTCAGCGGAAACAGCTACACCTATTCGCTATACTACACGTCGGGAACCGCATACAAGGAATCAACGATTGGATGCGTAAGCACCGATTACGACTGTACCGACAACGACGATGTTATACTGGCAAGGACAGAGCAGGCGTCGACCGGGCTGGCATCAAGTATAGCCATCCATGCAGGAAGGGAATCCGGGTTCATGGCTTTTGTGCAGATGAGTACCGGCGAGGCCAGCTCGATTGCCGGCGATAGCGCGTTTAATTTCGGCAGTGGTATAGTTTCGTGGAGGGATTTATGATCATGAGACGTTGTTCTGCGGTTTTTTTCAAGTTTACCGTTGCGCTGATTTTAGGAAGTCAATTGCTGTTCGCGGCGTCTGCTATGGGCAGGGATAAACCGGGCGTTGAAATGAAATTCCTCGGCGCAAACAGCGATTACATAATAGCCAACGAGAAAAAGTTTAAGATTACGCCCGCAACGAAGGTTCTTAACTCGCGGGGCGATAAAACGGCCTTAAGATATATTTCGCAGGGTACAACAATTCACATCGAGTACTTTGTCGATGAACGTAATAATGCCGTTGCGACGCTGATAAAAGTAGTATCGTCGTCTCGATAAGTTGTGACCTCTGAAAAACTATGTCCAAGACGCTGTTTGTGAAGATTGCCGTTCACAAATCCCTTCCTTCGTTTAGAAGGAGGGGACGAAGGGGTGGTTTCCAAATTGTCAGGCTGAGTATAAAGGCGTCATTGTGAATTGTCATCCTGAGCTTGTCGAAGGATCGAACCACGGCACCGGCATACTGTCGCCCTTCGACAAGCTCAGGGTGACATTGAGATTTATAAAAATACGTTTTTTGCCTTTATCGATAATCTTTTACACAGCAATCTTTTGCACGTTCGCCTCCACCGTCTACGCTGGCGGCGAATTAACCTTTCCGCACAAAACATGGGATTTCGGAAAGATCAGCGGCACGGAAAAGCACTCTCACCGGTTCAGCTATAAAAACAGCGGTGACGAAATCGTAACAATAACAAACGTAACTCCTTCATGCGGCTGCACCGCGGCGGCTCCGGAAAATAAAATCATAAAACCGGGCAACGAAGGTTTTATATATGCAACGTTCAATCCGGTGGGTAAAAAAGGAAAGTTTTCTACAACCGTAACGATTGAAACCAGCGCGCGTACAAAACCTTATGTCGTGACGCTCAAGGCGGATATAACGGTTGCTTCCGGCAAGCCGGTGGCCGTCAAGCTGCCGCCGCCGATGATAACCGTCCATCCGTTGGAAGTGAACTTCGGCACGTTGCAGAAAGGGCAGACTGCGATATACAAAATCATAATCGGCAACGATGGGGTAGGGGACCTCTACATTCGGAACTTCAATGCGAAAAACGAAATAAGCGGCGTGCCGCTCGACAAAAAGCCTATTAAGGAAAATAAAAAGGTGGAGCTTACCGCGTTCTACGACGCAACGAAAAAAGGAAAGATCAACGATAAGCTGTTCATCTTCTCAAACGATCCCCAAAATCCCACAATCACAATAATACTCACCGGGGTTGTGGAGTGATTGAAGGGGGACGACTATTTTACCTTCTGTTTTAACCATTCCTGAATCAGGGAGTCCTCGGTAATACGCAGCTTCTTGGCCTTTGCCCGTATCTTTTTGTACAGAGCCATGTCGACGCCTACGTATTTCTTTTTTTGCAGCCTGAACTTTACGCCGGTTACTTCCCTTGCGTCTCCAAACTCGAATATATCGTGCTCTTCAAAATAGTCGCTTGCTTCGGTTATGGTCATCGTTTTATTTTTTCCGTAAGAGCCTTTTTAATTTTCCCATTTTTAACCAAGGTCGCCTCCTGTGAAGCATTCGGTGACAATTAGAACAAACCAAAGCAATATCCTTCACCTTGGTCTTCATTTCTCCTTTCGACTCACTTATTGGTATTCCAGTGTGGTGCCCTTCAATAAAATCACGACCGATTTCACCATATCTATCATAGAAATCAAATTCGCAGACTTGGCAATATAATCTCCCTTCTTTCTGCTTAAATAAATCTTTTGCCTTCCTTATTACTGCCGGATTCCGCTCTCTTGATTTATGTATTTTTTCAGCTATTTTTCCTTCAATAAATTCGCTGTCTTCACCGTAATCATCATACGCGATGGACGGCGTAGGTCCAGTGGGCGTCGTAATTAGTTTTTTCGCCGATTTCATCGATTTGCCAATCGGCCAAACAAAAAAATCAGCTTTGAACTTATAACACCAGCGTTTAGCTTGGGCAAGCGCGCGCTCCGCGCCGTCAGGACGTACGTAAATCTTCCGATGCGTTTTATCGAACGCCAGCATAGCAATTCGCATTTTTTTAACGTCTGCATTATGACAAATATATTGCTTAAACGCCTCACATTTAATCGTATTTTCACGGGGCAGACGATGCGCGATTTTTTCATCGACAAGAACAGGATATGACTCTCCATCATAATGAATAGTCTTTTTTTTCAGTCTAGTTGAATTTTTCATATTTTTCGCCTAATTTCCCTTTCCACAACTTTAAATACTACCCCACCATGTAAAAAAGTCAAAATTCTTTTCCTTTTTCTCCATGACCGCCGAGGAGTTACAAACTGCCCCATATTTACCATTGACAGGTTTTGTCACCCTGAGTTTATCGAAGGGCTGAGCCTGTCGAAGGACGACCGTACATTTATTTTTTCGCCCAACCTTCGTACTTTACATAATATCTCTTATCGGAAGTTGGCCAAAATCCGGAAATTTCAGATTTTACCAAACTCCTCTGCAAATCCGCTGAAATTTTTATTTTGGATAGATTCTCGAATCATTACCATAAGCTGTTGATAATAAGTTAAATTATGTATTGTATTAAGTCTCAAACCAAGCATCTCGCCGGACATGAAAAGATGGCGCAGGTACGCGCGCGAAAAGTTTTTACATGTGTAGCACTGGCAGTTTTCGTCCAGCGGTCGTTGGTCGTCCACATGGGCGGCATTCTTTATATTGATCCTGCCGTGGGAGGTAAAAAGCGAGCCGTTTCGTGCGTTGCGCGTCGGCATTACGCAGTCGAACATATCGACGCCCCTTTTTACCGCTTCCAGAATATCCTCCGGCGTTCCGACGCCCATAAGATACCTCGGCTTTTTTTCAGGCAGCAGAGATGCGCTGATTTCGGTCATCTCAAGCATCAGGCTTGTGGATTCACCAACGCTGAGGCCGCCGATAGCATAACCGTCGAACCCGATTTCCACAATCTGCCTCGTGGATTCTTCTCTAAGCCGTTGGTCCGTACCTCCCTGAGTTATGCCGAAGAGCGCCTGATTTTCGTTTGTCTTTACCTTTTTGCACCTTTCTTCCCATTTTGTGGTTCGTTCCAGCGATTTTTTAAGATGTTCATTTACAGATGGATACGGCGGGGGTTCATCAAAACACATCATGACATCACCACCCAGCGACTGCTGAATATCTATGGAATCTTCCGGCGTAAGAAAATGACTGCTGCCGTCCAGATGACTTTGAAACATCACGCCGTCATCCGTGATTTTCGTTAGACCCTTTAAGCTGAAAACCTGGAACCCGCCGCTGTCGGTAAGAATCGGCCCCTGCCAGTTCATGAACTTGTGCAGCCCTCCCATTTTCTCAATAAGTTTTTGGCCCGGTCTCAGATAAAGATGGTACGTGTTGCACAAAAGGATTTCACTTCCGGTTTTTGTGATTTCTTCCGGCGAAAGAGTTTTAACTGTCGCCTGCGTACCTACCGGCATGAAAGCCGGCGTTTGAATCTTGCCGTGTGCGGTTGTAATAAGGCCGCAACGCGCGTTTTCATATTTGCACAGCAGTTTAAAATCGAACATACGTCACAACCGAAGGTACCCCGCCCTACCCCGACTTTTTGTAAGCCCGCCCGCTAACTTCGCGGCAAGCCGCTAAAAACCGCATTCTCATACCAGCACAATATACCCGAACAGGCCGCTGCCCCGCAAGGCGGTTTAGGGGTTATAATAAGGGTAGCCAGTTAAATCGTCATCAACAACATGGAGAACATCATGGTAAAAATTCTTATTACCGGCAATGAAGAACCCATCGAGTACATAGCTATCGAATCGGGATGGAGCCTGCAGGACGCAATCGCGCAGTTTGAGGCGGAATATATCGCTAAATGCCTCGTACAGCACGATCAAGATATAACGAAGGCCGCCGCCAGTCTGCAGATAACAGTCCAGAACCTTAATGAGAAGATGAGTAATTATGGATTGAAGTAATTCCTTACCTGCGTGGTTACCCCAAGTCTTGGGTACCAAAGTTTAGGTAGTGTATCAGTTTGAAATTTACGCACATGAAGAAAGCGGTTTTTGCAATAATCCTCCCCTTGCGCGAGCAGAAGGGGAGGTGGCTGCCGCAGGCAGTCGTAGGGGTTTTCCTATA
>BTTC01000157.1:0-4916 GCA_036244935.1 bacterium
CGCATGGGTTCAACCCTGCCGCGGTTCAATTTCCACCTTGCCGTCTTTTACTTTTATCCGGTTGTCCAGCATCGCCTGGATGACAATGGGATATATCCGGTGTTCCTGCCTGAGTATTCTTTGCGAAAGCGATTCAACCGTATCGCCCCGTTCCACCCCTACCTTTGCCCGCATGATAACCGGCCCTGTATCGACCCCCTCGTCAACGAAATGAACCGTACAGCCTGACTCCTTGACGCCAGCCTCCAGAGACTGACGCTGCGCTTCCAGTCCGGGAAAATCAGGCAGTAGCGACGGGTGGATATTAACCATCCTCCACCGGAAATTTTTTACCATGTCATCATGAATAATACGCATGAACCCGGCCAGGCATACAATGTCGATGCCGCGTTTTTCAAGTTCCTCGATTATCCGCGCGCCGTATGCCTTGCGTCCCTTATGGAGTTTTGGATCGATAAAAAACGTTTCCACGCCGGCTTGCCGCGCGTAGTCGAGGGCCGGGGCGTCTTCGTTGTCCGTTAGCACAAGCGATGGTTTTTGAGAAATCCTGCCGTCGCCGATCGCGTCAAGGATTGCCTTGAGGTTGCTGCCGCGACCGGATACTAAAACCGCGTACCTATGCTGAGCCGGCTGCGACATTTCCCGGTTTGACAAGCGAAGACCGGATTTTTCTCAGCAGCTCTATGTTTTCCGTATGACCGGTCATGTTAGCCGTTATCCTTCCCGTTACAGGTCTTCCGAGAAGGTATATATCACCCAGAATATCCAGAATCTTGTGCCGCGCGAATTCGTCTTCGAACCTCAATGTTGTATTGATGATACGCCCGTCATCCATCAGTATGATGTTATTCAGTTTGCCGCCTTCGGCGAACCCAGGTTTTTCCACGCGCTTTATGTGACTTACGAAGCCGAACGTGCGCGCAGACGCTATTTCGTTTTTGAAATTCTCTATGCCGTCAGCTTTAAAGGTGGTTCGGATGCGTCCCACCGGCGGCGGGTAATCCATCCGGTACTCGATAACCAGTCTGTCTGAAGGTTCTATCTTTAAAAATTTCTTTTTGTCGTCCCCTCCGTCACCTTCCCCAACCATATAGGTTCTATCCACCGAAACGGGTTCAACCTCTTCATGCTGTTCCTGAATCCCGGCGTTTTCTATCAGTTCGCAAAGCTCGGCGGCGGAGCCGTCCAGTATCGGTACCTCCTCGCCCACTTTTACAAGGACGTTCGTCAGGCCGTACATGTGGAGAGTCGCCATTATATGCTCTATGGTTTTGATGTAAGTGGCTCCGAACTTGAGGGTGGTGCAGTAGTCCGTGGATTCAACGTAATCAACCGAAGCGATAACCTGCCTGCCGCTGGATATATCGCTGAAGATAATACCGCTGTTTGCGGGAAGCGGAGAAAGAATCAGGCCGGTCTTGATTCCCGTGTGAAGACCAACGCCGGTGATGACGCCGCTTTGCCCCAGTGTTTTTTGGTTTATGACCGCCTTTTTATTGCCCGATTTGCGGCTGACGGCGCCGACGCCTTTGGACGACGGCGAAATCCTTCTTTTAAGCGAACCGCCGAAAGGGATGTCTTCCGTCTCGATCCGCGTCGAGGGGCACGCCATTATCATGCTGTCCACCAGGTTTTTTAATTCCTTGACGTTGCCGGGCCACGGATAAGAGATCATCCGCTCCATTGCCTTGTGGGTAACGCGCACGTCCGTTTTGCCGAAATCTTCGGACGCGTGTTCGATGAAAAATTTAATAAGGGTTTCAATATCATCCCCGCGTTTACGAAGCGGCGGAAGGTTTATTATGTTTCCCCCAAAAACGGCCGCAAACGTTTCCCGTGTTTCGGGCTTGCTGTTTTTACGCGGTGAGACGGTTACCGCGGCGATGAACCCCAGCGCCGGCCCGCCTTTCCGCTTTTTTGCAGTTTTTATGAGGTTTATTAATCTATCCTGCATTTTATTATCAAGCATCTGCGGGTCTTCAAGAAAGACCGTGCCGGATAGTTTTGAAAAGCGTGAACTCTTCAAACCCGGTTTTTCGTCCGGCGGGCCGAAAAGCGTATCGAACGCTTTTTCCGTAAGGTCGCCGCAGCTCACCTTTATATAGGGGGCCCCGTCGCGGGAGCTTTTCGAATGTATGTAACCGGCGGTGAATTCTTTTCCGGTCCCCATTTCACCGCGTATGAGAACGGGGTCTGCCGATTTTGCGGCGGATTTCATTTTCTCCTTTACTTCGATCATCGCTTCGCATCCGCCGATGTATTTGTAAAATCCGTAAAATCCGCTGTCGGAGGGCTGGTTTTCGTTTTTCTTATCCGTGGCGCGCACGTTGTTTAGCGCGGCAACTACGTTTTCCAGAACGTTTTCCAGCTCCAGCGGTTTTTCTATGAATCCGTACGCCCCCAGCTTTGTAGCGCGGACGGCGGTATCTATGGAACCGTGGCCGGATATCATTATGACCTCGGCGCTTATATTGCGCCTACGCATCTCCCTGAGGGTCTGCAGCCCGTCCCGCCGTCCCGGAAGCCAGACATCCAGCAATACGAGATCAACACGGTTTTCCTGCAGGATCTGCAGGGCATCGTCGCTGTTTTCCGCCTCGAACACCTTGTATTTTTCATCCGTAAGTATGCCGCGAAGTGAATCCAGTATATTCGCCTCGTCGTCAACAACCAGAATATGAGGTCTTTTTAACACCGTGTTATTCTAACCCACGGACGTCCGAAAATTAAACCTTCCCTGCCTTTCCAAAAAGTTCTTGGGGCAAAAGTGGCGGGGTTCTTGTCGTCGTACCGGGTTTTTCTGAAAATACGAAAAGTTTGACTTTTAACTATTTAAGAAATACGATTGAAAGAACAGGTGTCCAGTTGCCGTTTCGACTCCATTTTTTGAGGAGTGAAAGTAAAAAACCATGTCATCGGGAATTCTTGATCAACTCGATAAGCTCGCGCTTACGATTACAACGGCTGATGATGACCTCGCCGACATCGCATCAACCGCTGATCTAAGCACTCAGATCGACGGCCTTGGAGATCTTCTGTCAAAGGAAGATTTCGTTGAGGCGGCGGTTGTCTTTTCGGGCCTTTCTTCCGTTGTTGAAAAATTCCTGATGAATCAGGCGCCCCCGGACAGAGGCCCGGCGGCGATTGAGCTTATAAACGACTCCGTTACCTTCGTGCGTGAATATATCGACGGGTCGCTTCAGCCAGATGAGATCGGCGGACTGATGAACCCTATTCTTGCAGCGATGAAGGAAAAATTCGACGTAGCGCCCCAGCAGCAGGATGTTTCGGCAAAAACGGAAAATACAGGATCTGAATCAGCCGGCGCAGCCGGGTCCGAACCAGCCGGCGCAGCCGGGTTCGATATGGCGGGATCGGATAAAAAACAAACTGCGGTTTCGCCAAGCAAAGCCAAGAAAAAGGGACCCCCGCAGCATACCGTACTGAAGCTGATCGATGAAAAAGGAGTTTAAATTTTTTTGGGTATTCTGGATGAATCCAACCAACAGGTTGAACAGTATCGAGGAGTATGTCATGGCTCTGGAAGAAAACCCGGAGAATATGGACATTATCAACTCGCTTTTCCGCGTTTTTCACAGTCTTAAGGGCGCGGCGGGCTTTCTTGGTATGGAGAGTATCAATTTCCTTTGCCACGACGCGGAAAGCCTGCTGGACGAGGCCAGGAAATCACGTCTGAAAGTGAACGGCGAGTTCATTGACGTGGTTCTTGCCGTACGCGACATGCTGGAAAAACTTCTTACGGCCGTGGATGATTTTATACGCGCAGGTAAAGATAAACTGCCGAATTTTGAAGGCGGGCTGGAGATGCATGACCTTGCGCCCGCACTTGAGATGATAGAAAACCTGATGATAACCTCCGACGAGAGCGTGCAGGAAGGGGAGGATGAACCGCCGAAAATCGGACAGATCCTTCTTGGAAAGAATATGGTATCCCCGGAAAAGCTCAAGGAAGCGCTGGATAAAAAATCAAAGCCGCTGGGTGAAATCCTGGTTGATATGGGAGCGGCAACTAAAGATAACGTGGACACCGCTCTGGACGAGCAGCGGAAAAAGAAAGTTCTTAAAACGGCGGCCGTAAAAGTAGATACCAAAAAGCTGAACGTATTGCTGGAGCTTGTAGGCGAGCTGGTGATTTCCCAGTCGATAATATCCCAAAACGATGTTTTGCAAAGCGAGGAAAATGAGCGGTTGTCAAAGGACATTGTCGAGATGGCCAAGATAACCGACTCCATCCAGGATCACATTATGGCTCTTCGGATGGTTCCGCTCAGGCAGACGTTCCGTAAAATGAACCGCCTGGTGCGTGACCTGGCGCGTAAAATGGACAAAAGAGTCAACTTCGTGATAAGCGGCGAGGAGACGGAAATAGACAAAACCATCGTGGAACAGCTCAACGACCCGCTGGTTCACCTTTTAAGAAACGCAGTGGACCACGGGCTGGAAACCACCATGGACAGGGTTGACGCCGGTAAATCCCCGGACGGCACGGTAACTTTGAACGCGTACCAGAAGGGCGGCAAGGTCATAATAGAAGTGAAGGACGACGGCCGCGGCCTTGACGTCGAAAAGTTAAGGGAAAAAGGCATCAAGCAGGGTCTGCTGGAAAAAGGCAGGGAATACAGTGAGGAGGAAATCAGTAACATCATATTCCACCCCGGCCTGTCCACACACGAGGTGGCGACGGACATCTCCGGTAGGGGCGTGGGTATGGACGTCGTACGCAAGAACATTGAACAGCTTGGGGGCCGGACTGAAATCCACTCCGTCAAGGGAAAAGGCAGCACTTTCGCCGTGATGCTGCCGCTCACGATGGCCATTGTAGATGGAATGCTTGTGAGGGTTGGACAGGAGAAGTACATCATACCGACGGTGGCGATCAGCCAGTCCCTGCCGCC
>BTTC01000158.1:0-4902 GCA_036244935.1 bacterium
CCTCCGGCGGGCGGAAATAATCTACCGGTTCATACATCTCGGAAGCGTCGCCGAAAAAATGTTTAAAACAGTAATCGTTGCTGGGCGCCATTTTTCTTCTGACCATAAAACGCGCCAGATTAAGGCGGTTATAAGTGCCGACGCCGATCTCAGCAGCCAACTCGTCAGGATCAATATGGAACCTGTTTTTTTCGTTGAATCTGTTTGCCATTTTCAGAATTCTTTCAACCCTTTTTTTGCGTATATTTTCAAGCGTTTCAAGCAGTCTTCCGGAATCAGGATTAATGTAATAACCAAGGATGTGTATTTCCCTGCCGTTTTCGGTGGCCGTCAGCTCTATCCCGGGGATGCAGGTGGCCTTCGAGCAACCTTTAAGACTTTTGTGCCCTGCCACAGAATCGTGATCGGTAATGGAAAACGCCTTAACACCTTTATCAACAACAAGTTCGTAAATTTCCTCGGGCGTATGCAATCCGTCCGAAAACAAGGAGTGCAGATGCAGGTCAGCGACTAGTTCCATCGTAATATTTCTCTTTATTCTTATACCAAGTAACTTTTTTTTTGCATTATACTACACCATTCATGGGCATTGTAAAGCCGCTCAAGCCGGCTCGGTATTGATTGTATTACTGTTGGGTGGTTGCGAATGATTTACAGGGATAAAGCGAAACTTGGCGAGTTGATGATAGAGGCATCCGTATTGACGGAATCGCAGCTTCAAAATGCGCTTGGCCACCAGAAAAAATCGGGACAAAAACTGGGCGAAGCCATAGTCGAGCTGAAAATCCTTTCAAGGGACGAAATTACCGGAATACTTGCAAAACAACTCAAAATAGAAAAGGTTAACCTGGATGAAACCGAGCCCGACCTTAACCTCATAAGCCTCATCCCGGAAAGCTGCGCCCGCAAATACCGCCTTATACCGCTCAGAAAGGAAAACGGAAAGGTAATCGTGGCGATGGCGGATCCAATGGACATCTTCGCTCTCGACGAAATAGCCCTTAAACTTTCATGCGGTGTGACGCCGGCCATAGGTCTGGATAATCAGATAATGGACGCAATAGACAAGCATTACGGCGTAACAAGCCTTATTCATGAGGCGGTACGTTCGATCCGCACGGCGGATTTTTACCGGTCGGACGACGACGCACGCAGGGTGGAGATAACCCAGGTGGCGTCCGAAGCCGCCCCGATAGCAAAACTGGTGGAGACCATGATAACCGAGGCGGTTTTGGACCGCGCAAGCGACATCCATATAGAACCCGATGAAGACGTTGTGAATGTACGCACGAGGATAGACGGCGTATTATTCCCCGGCGCAGCTTTGCCGAACGAACTTCGGTCGTCCGTTATAAGCAGGATAAAGGTTATTTCGCATATGGACATCGCCGAAACCCGCATCCCGCAGGACGGGCGTTTCAAATTGTCTGTCGGCGGTAAGGATAAGGACGTAGAGTTTCGCGTATCAAGTTTCCCCACCATTTACGGTGAAAACATAGTGGTAAGAATCCTTAACACCGATACCATGCTTAAAAGTTTGTCCGATACCGGCCTTAAGGGACGGTCGCTGTTAAAGGCGCAAAATCTTTTTCGCGCGCCTTACGGAATAACCGTTGTGACCGGCCCGACCGGAAGCGGCAAAACGTCCACGCTGTATGCCGCGCTTAACCTGCTCAACGACGTTGGGAAAAACATAATAACCATAGAAGACCCGGTAGAATACCGTTTGCCGGGCGTGCGCCAATCGCAGGTCAACAAAAAAGCGGGGCTGGACTTCGCAACCAGTATGCGGTCGATACTGCGCCAGGATCCGGACATCATCATGGTGGGCGAAATACGCGATTACGAAACGGCGGAGATCGCAGTACAGGCCGCCATGACCGGGCATCTTGTACTTTCAACGCTCCATACCAACGACGCGCCGGGCGCCGTGGCGCGTCTTATCGACCTGGGGATAGAACCGTACCTCATCTCGTCCGGCCTTTCGGGGGTGATAGCCCAGCGTCTTGTGCGGCGCATCTGCCTGAACTGCAAGCAGCCGATTGAACGTGAAAGGGCGCAGGAATTTTTTTCCGGCATGAAGGAAAATACTAAGATATACGAAGGGGCCGGCTGCATCTATTGCAAAAAAAGCGGTTTTTGGGGCAGAACCGGCATATTCGAGGTAATCGTAATGGATGACCCTCTCAGGTCGCTTGTTAACGGGCGCGCGGCGTCCTCGGAAATCTTGCGGCACGCCGTGTCGCATCAGAACATGAAGACCATCAGACAAGACGGCATCGATAAGGTTTTCAAGGGAATCACGACCATCGGCGAAGTGAACAGGGTAACCTCCGATTATTGATATGCAGGATAACGGCCTGAAGAAAAATGCCGACGTTTTCATATAAGGCCAGATCATATGACGGCCGGTTGACGGAAGGCGACATAACGGCGCAATCCCGTAACGCCGCCGCCGATAAACTTATGCGAAGCGGATGTATACCGTCCCGGCTTATGGAGAAAAGCGATTTTTCCATTGTCTTATCCGCCCGGCGACTGCGTGAACGGATGGAAAAGGTGGGGGTTGAGGAGCTTATACTTTTTACAAGCCGGCTTGGAACCCTTTTCCACGCTGGTATTCCGCTGCTGGAATGTTTTAACGGGTTGATAGAGCAGGCGGGCAAGCCGGTTTTTAAAAAGACGCTTACCGAAGTTAAAACGAAACTGGAGGGTGGAGCTTCGCTGCACGAATCGATGCGGGACTTCCCTAAGGTTTTTTCCGAAACTTATGTAAACATGATAATGGCGGGGGAAATATCGGGTACGCTTGACGAATCGCTTGAAAAACTTACGTCGCTTCTCGAAACGCAGTTCGATACGCAAAACCGGATCAAGGAGGTAACAAGGTATCCCAAGATAGTACTTGTATCTCTAGCGGGGGCGCTTGTTGTGCTTTTGACATTCGTGGCGCCGCGTTTTACCGCAATTTTCCAAAGGGCGGGGCTGGAGCTGCCGATGCCCACGAAAATCCTGATAACGGCGAACTCCGCCTTCCAGAATTACTGGTTTATCGCGCTTTTGGCGGCGGCTGCCGGCTGCGCGCTTTTTTACAGATACATATCCACGAGGTCGGGGCGTTATAACTGGCACTGCGTTATTCTTCGTATTCCGTTTATAGGTTCGATTTTGCTTGAGATCATCTTTGGACAGTTTTGCCATGTGCTTTCAAACCTCATCAAATCCGGCGTGCCGATTTTGCAGTCGATAGAAATCGCCGCGCACTCCACCGGCAACGTATTCCTGATGAAAATTTTCCGCGAGGTGGGCGAATCGGTAAGGGAAGGAACGGGCATGGCGGAACCGTTGAAACGGTTTAACATTGTGCCGCAGGTTGTCACGCAGATGATAGACGCCGGAGAAAATTCCGGCTCGCTGGATGAAATGCTTTTAAAGGTCGCGGATTATTACCAGCAGGGGGCGGACAGAAACATAAAACGGTTTGCCGCTTTTTTGGAACCGGCGCTGATAATAGCGCTGGGCGGCATAGTTCTTTTCATCGCTCTTGCCGTATTCCTGCCCATGTGGGACATGACGAAGATAGCCGTCCGCTGATCGGTTTATTTTACGGCAGCGGTAGCTAATCATAAATACGCAAACTGCCGATAAACTGATTGCGCGCGGTGCGGTGCGGAGGTTTTTTTATACCAGATGGACACCATAGGTAGAGTTAAAGCAGGTAAGGCGCCGATCATCATGGTTCGTCCTTCGGCAGACTCAGCCCTTCGGCAGGCTCAGGATGACGGCTGACCATGAGGCCGTGAGCTTGCCGAACGGTGAATGTTGTAACTCTATCTATGTATGACGTCCATTTACTTTGATAAAATGAATAACCGATGAAACATGACGGTCCCGGAACTTCCCGGCCAAACATAATTGTTCTTCTTTACGACTCGCTGATACCCGCCATGATAAGCTCGTTCGGCGGCGGCGCGCCCACGCCCGGTTTCGATTTCTTCGCGCATTCGGGGGTCAGGTTTTTTAAAACCGCCGCGCATTCACTTCACTCCAGCGTCGCGCTGGGAAGCATACTGACCGGTAATTATCCTCATCGTAACGGCGTTAACAATCTTGTTTTGTCCGATACGGAGCCGCTTACGAGGCAGGGCTATATGAAGGGCGAGGATAAGAATCTCATCCTGACGGCGCACTGGAACTCCTATCGCGCGCGTCTTTTCAACTGCAGGGTCTTAAGCAGCTCATGCCTTTGGTATAACGCTCCCGTTAAGCGGCCCCACATGGATCAGTTGATGAACTTCGCAGGCGAATGCGGGCACGGGCCGTTTTTGCTTGTGGACAGATTCATGACAACCGCCTTCCCCTGGAAACCGGATTTTGGTTACGACCGGCGTGAAACCGAAGCGGAGCATCGGGAACTCGCGCTGCGCGGACTTGGCTCGCAAACCTCGCGGCAATTAATCATCCGCCGCATGCACGACGCTGCGGCAAGGGAAGACGCGCGTCTTTTGCGGATAATAAATCTTTTGCAACGTCACTCGCTTATGGACAGAACAATAGTATTGCTTGCCGGTATACCGGGCGATTCAAGTGATGAGGAAATGGCGGCGCTGAATGAAATAAGCGGTTTTGATTCATCTTCGCCGCCCCTTTTTCCCACGATATTCTGGTACCCGCCGAGTCTTGAACCGGCGGCTGTTAAAGATACGGTAATACGCCATATAGACATCATGCCCACGCTGTTTTCGCTTGCCGGTATTGATACCGGCTTCAAAACGGACGGCGCGAACCTGCTGCCATTTATTGACGGTAGTGGGAAAATCCCGGATGAAACGCTTTTATTCAGCGACGACCGGATAACGCTTTACGGTAAAGACGGCCGTTCCGAAATAGTTCTGGATGGTT
>BTTC01000159.1:0-4900 GCA_036244935.1 bacterium
AATTATTGTCCGATGTGTGAACATATAAGATTCCGCCTGTGGTGAATAAGGTTCCAGGTATGGCATCAACATCAGTCAGATTTGCTTTCCGTCTGTACATTCCCGTAAACATGTCGTCCACAATTCCCACTACATCCGATTCGGCCACTAAACTGGATGTTGTTTGATAAATGCTGGTGTAACCGGATGTCTTAGACCATGAAGGTGCTCCTACCGGCAGGCTCATCCCTGTCCAGATAACCCCGCTTCTTGATTCGCCTGTTATTGTCAGACCGGTTTTTGTAGTGCTAACGGTCTCCATATAGACACCATTTTGGATAGTAATCGTATCACCGCTAGATGCAACTGATATTGCAGCGGAAATGGTTGATTGGTCACCGCTTGGTCCCACTGTAATGGTGGCAGCCCAAAGTGGTGTTGTATGTGCTATACATACAATCGACACTGCGAAGGCTAACATATTTTTCACTTGACCGCTCCTTTTCAATCCAATTTCCCCAACTCTGATGCTACATATTCTACTCCATAAATAGCTTGTGTCAAAGTGTGCTTTTTTGTCTTCCGTGGTATTTTGTAGCATTAACTCATATCCAAATTATTGTAGACATAACTTATTAACATACCCAATAGTGTGGCAAAAATGATACCGCCTTCTAGTGTGGAACCTATAAGATTTATAATCAATTGAAATTATTGCCCTAATAGCAAAGGCATTTTCTGCTTCAACTGCGGCGCACTGTCTGGATAATGATAAAACGTATCCGCGTGGTTGTAAAAAAGAATACATATTCACTCTGAGAGCATTACATCGTCGAGGTAAATTACCCAAGGCTCCGGCAGGTTCATAACGAAGATTCCCAGTCCTTTTATAAAGCGAAGGTTCATTGCGCGCTTTTTTGGCGCATTCGCTATGCGTTCAATGGGGATTTCAAGATCGTTCCACCCGCGCGAAAGAACAAAACTCATATTAAAACGATCATAATAAGGTTGGCCATTTTTGACGTGATCTTCATCATGCACCCGCGCCACAACCCGCAACGGCTCGCTAGACGAGTTATAAATACTGAATTTCAGTGAACGGTATTTGCGCCAATCAGGCGGAAAATATTCCAGTTGTACTCCCGAGTATTGCTCGGTCGTTAGATGTACTTTCATGGATGCTTTTCCGTTACGCACAATCTCCCGTTCGATGGCGAGGCCATCCCCCTTCCACCTGTCCATTTCAAAAGGAGTTTCAAAACCGGAAAGAATCGGAAACTGTCTGCGAGCGATAGCTTCATCCGTAAGCGCCTTTGCCAGAGGCACGAACTCCATCAATATGAATAAAGCTGTTACGACTTGAAACGCCCGAAGTATGTTTCTTGAAAATGTTTTTCTACCGGGTGTAAAAAAGAAAAGCGCTGCAAGGCTACCCAAAATATCCCTCCACACGTCATGCATATCCATGATGCGGTCGAACACTCCCTGTAACAATTCGATGGCAAGTGCGAAAAGAAGCGAAAGCGATAGAACATAAAATAGCAGTTTGAAGAAGGGTTTATTAAATGCCCTTTCCGAGGATCGTATGATGGCAAGGGTTAGTATGAAAAAGAAAAAAATATGCCCGAGGTTCCAGGCGATTCTGAAAGAGCGGGCGGAGTAGTAGTTCGGCCCGCCCCAGAAAAGAAATATGGAACATATGGCCGAGAAGACATACAGGCTTTTTGTACTCGGTGAAAACCAGGTTTTGAACATAGGCGTCATTCCGTCCGAGCCGCCGCAGCTTTTCGGTCCCTTCGACATTCCCTCCCAATAAGGCCCGCCAAAATTCTCCCCGCCTTCCGAGATGTCACTCTCTTCTCTTGTGGATAATCCCACGTCTCCATATTGAAATTTCAAACCGCGCTGAAATTTTATTTAAATTTTTTTGCATCAATATCTTTTTGCAAATCAAGCCGTTAGTAACCCTTAGCTAAACAATATCCCCAGAAATTTGAAATTTCAACATTATTAAGATTGGCCAGAACAGCATCGCGTGGCTGGAATCCGAAGTTAACGAATGGATCGAAAAGCATCGTAGCGCTTCCGTGAAGCCGGAGGAAAACGCAAACGGGTTGTGGGCCGTGGGCGGGATTTTGTTTTTTGTTAACGCGCTTTATTGTTTGTTTTTATTGGACTTTTGCGTATAAGGCGCGATAGTTGTACATCGAAAGTTGTGGTTATTGCTAATACCTATTGCGTATCACTGTCAAACTTAAATACGAATAGTTTTTTTATAAACGGTTTAGCTGTTTAGGCGCCCTTCGGTTTAATCCCTTTTTTATTTATTTTTATCCCATTGATGTATAGTTTTGACCGTCGATTTAAACTAACCTTGAGAGTAATAAACGCATTAAGAGAAAAGCAAAGTTACAAAACAGCAATGAACAAAAGCACAAATGGCGGTAATGGTGAAAGAGGGAGAAGCAAATGAGGGTATGTCCTGAATGCCATAAGGCATTTTTCCAACCGGTAGGACGCGAGTGCTGTCCGCCATGTCCGCATTGCGGGCATGTTTTGGTCAATCAAAGGGGGCAGGAAAGATTGATAACGAAAACGGATTTTACTTTGAGCGTCGGCGGAAGAAAAAGGTCGGCTACGATTGTGGATTTTTCCGCGGACGGAGCCAGAATCGTTTACGACGGGAAGGAAATACCCGATAACGGAAATGTGAAATTAAACGTGGACAAGCTGAATATCCACAGACGGGCAAAGGCGGTATGGACTAGAAAGCTCGGCGATGAGGTTTCGCAAACAGGTTTAATGCTCTTATAATAAAAGGGATAAGCATCGCTGATTTGCAAGGGGGTAACATGGAATATTTTAGAATAAAAAGGTACGCTGGGATTGCATCCTTGCTGCTGCCGTTTGCCTTTTTTGCGTGCCTTGTTTTTCTTTATCCATCCAACGCAGCGGCTGCGGATCCGGCCGCGCAACCCATTCTGGAAGAGACCGAATACGTCATCGGCCCGGAGGACGTTCTGGAAATATCCGTATGGAAAAATGAGGATTTAACCAAGGTTGTTCTGGTACGGCCCGACGGAATGATAACCCTTCCCCTTGTTGGCGACCTGCGCGCCGCCGACCGCACGCCGAGCGAACTCCGCGACGTGATAATCGAAAGGTTAAAGCAATACCAGAAAACCGTTACGGTGTCGGTGATACTCCAGGAGGTTAACAGCTACCGGATTTTTATTGTAGGCCAGGTTGTGGCTCCGGGAACTTATCAGCTGAGGAGAAGGACAACGCTCGTTCAGGCGATAGCGCTTGCGGGCGGGTTCAACGAGTTCGCGTCGAAGAACAAAATAGTGGTGATTCGAGAAAAATCCGGCGACAAAAAAACACAAAAGATCAAGGTTCGCTTCAAGGACATCGTAAACGTAAAAAAAGACAACGACAACAACTTGATTCTCATACCGGGAGATACCATCTTTGTTCCGTAGGGTAAGGATTATGATGTGTTTAAACGTTCTATTCATGAGTTTTTGTGCGGTGGAAAACGCAAGGGGTGAAACCATAACGGTAAGGCCGTCGCTAAGGCTGCAGGAAGGGTGGGACAGCAACCCTTTATACACTCCCGACGACGAAGACGCGCAAAGCGATTACCTCACGATTGTGTCACCGCAGTTGGAAATTGTACGGGACGGACAAAAACTTGACTGGAACGCGCTTTACAGACTGGATTCCAGATACTATTCGCGCTTGCCGGAAGCAAATTATCTGAACCATATCGCAAACGTCGGTATGGGGATGGAGCTTTCCAGAAGTACGTCGCTGAACGTAACCGATTCCTTCCGCTACACAAAGAATTCTCTGGAAGCCGTGGAGGATACGGGGATACTTACAAGGCGCAACGACATAGCGTCAAACACCGCTTCACTTACGCTGAACCGCCAACTCGGCAGAGCCGGTTCCGCCAACCTGGCGTTTACGGACAGAGTATACGACTATGAAGACCCGACGTTGATAGATACAAGGACAGACAGTGCCGCGATTTCGAGAATTTTTGCGTGGTCGCCTCGTACTACGCTAACGGCAACCTACAGCTTTGCATATGCATACTTCGACGCACCGCTTGCCGATAATGTCCTGGAAACCGACAGCTTCAGGCTCGGAGCTGCAAAAAACCTGTCAAACAGCGCCTCCGTTAACCTCTCCGGCGGCGTCGTCTATACGCCGGATTTCGACTACCGTATGGATTGGACGGCCTCGGCGGGTTTTGATAAAACACTCCGCAGCTCCACGTTAAGCCTTGGATACGCGCGCAACGTGACGACGTACACAGCGGGTTTGACAGCCGAGCTGAACGTCAGCGACAGGGCTACCGTTGCATGGAGCACTCCCCTGAGCGATCTATCCAATATCACCGTTTCCGGCGCATATTCAAAAAACCGCTCGGAGCCTTCCGGCGCATTGGACACCTCTTCCGGCAGTGCGCGTATCGGTTATACGCGGCGGCTATATTCGTGGCTTACTGCCAGTTTCGACTATTCCTATTTCCGGCAATGGTCCGGTGGAACGATTAGCGAAAGTATTTCGAGGGAAATGGTTTTTGCGGGTTTTACGGCCGTGCCCGGCGAGTGGAGACTCTAGAAAAATGGATCAGCAGCAAAATGATTTTTTTGACTATATAAAAATACTGGTAAGACGCAAATGGCTTCTTGTCATTCCTGCCATCCTCGCAACGGCTGCGGCCGTGTATCTAGCCTTAAACCTGCAGGCTTACTATCTCTCCACTACGCTCATACTGGTCGAGCAGCAAAGGATATCCGAAACGTACGTAACGCCTACCGACAGCACCCCATTCGAACAGCGGATCAACACCATTCAGCAGCAGGTCATGAGCAGGACGAACCTAGAAAAGATTATCGTTAATTTAAAT
>BTTC01000160.1:0-4867 GCA_036244935.1 bacterium
CCAGGGGCGCTCCGCATCCGCCCGCCGCGATGTCCGCGGGGCGGAAATCCGACACAACCCCGCATCCGGTTTTTTGGGCGATCTCCGCCGCTTCGCCTATCTGCAAAGTGGATGACGGGATCGATTTTTTCGATGACGGCTGGTGGCGGATCGTCTGGCCGTGCGATCCTATGAAGTCGATTTTTTTTACAGGAACTTTATACTTCAGGCAAAGCGTTAAAACCGCGTCGCCGAAGATTTTCCCCAACTCTACGTTAAGGCGGCAGATTAATTCCGCCTCTCCGTCTGGGCGCGACGCGCGGGTTATCTCTCTTCGTATCCTTGCGCCGTATGGCCAGAAGTCATGCGCCAGCAGTTCCGGTTTGCGGCCATGTGAAAATCTTACCAGTGCGGTGTCCACGCCGTCCCCCGAAGTGCCGGACATAATCCCGATCCCCAACAAAAAAGCCATACGCTCTAAACATTAACATAGTTGATCCAATCACCCAATTTGCGGGGGGTTATTTATAAAACAAAAGGACGGTGTCGCCGTAGCGTCTGGTTTTATCCGGTTTTGTACAAGTTTGCGGAATGTTTTTATACGAAGCTTCCAAAATAAAAACACCGCCAGATTTTAGTATGGAACTTTCTTTATGGATTTTTTCAAAAAACGTTTCAACGCCATCCCAGTTATAGGGAGGATCGCAAAAGATAACGTCGTACTTTCTTTCGCCATGTGTGCGTTTTAAAAATCTTGCCGCTTCTATACACCATATTTCAGTTTCCGTTTTATCGCCTGTTGCGGATTTTACGGATTCCACATTCTTTTTTATGATACCGATTGCGCGCCGGTTGTTTTCCACCGCAGTCACCAGCGCGGCGCCTCGGCTTATTGCTTCGCAGCCTATGGCGCCGGTACCGGCGAAGAGGTCCAAAAATGCGGCATTCTCGACGTCGATCATATTGAAGAGCGCCTCCCGCACCTTGTCCGGCGTGGGTCGTATGCTCTTAACCCGGCCCGGCCCGGCAATCTTCAGACCGCGCGCCGCACCGCCTACTATCCTCAACTGTTCCTCGTGATCCTGAAACTGTCCGCTATCGAAAAAATCCAGATCATCACGGTCGAGTAAAGGGAGTACCTGAACGTTGCGTCGTCCCACAGCGAAATAAAAAACAGGGGGAAATCAGAAAATCCGTACCGGCTCCCGTAAAAGACGAAAAGTCCATAAACAATTTTGACGATCATTACGATGGTCGCAACGGTAAAACAAACCACCATGAAAGCGCCGGAAAAATAATTTTTCTTCAAAAGGTGCCCCATGCCGGGAAGAACCGCCGCGTTAACCAAAATAACCGTGGCTCTTTTCATCGGGCCGCAATATAAAAGTGAACCAGTTTCATGTTTTTATTATTTTAAGGTACATGGATAGTGTCATATAAAATTGGCGGAGGGGACAGGATTCGAACCTGCGGAACTTTCATTCAACGGTTTTCAAGACCGTCGCCTTCAACCACTCGGCCACCCCTCCACAAGCAATCATAAACCAAACCCAATAAAGAATCGTCAGGTTTTATCCCAATACAGACTCTTGAATTTTGCCGGGGGGATGGGGTTTTTATTCTGCCACAATCCCAGCCCTTTCGATTTCGCCCTTTTTTCCGCCTTGATATACCTTCCCGCGCGTTCTCCTTTAAGGTACTTCCTGTACGCCCACGCATAACCCTTTCGTATCATTTCGAGGTTCACGTCCATGCCGTCTAAACTTATGATACATACTTCCCTGTTGTACGTCCGCTCACCCGTAAGCTCTATTCGTACTGTTTTGCGCAGAATCATTTCGGTTAAAACGGATGCCGCCGCCTCTCCGTAAGGCTGGCCGGGTTTGTGCGGCTTTTCCGTTTCGGGTGCGTCGATGCCGTAAAGCCTGCATGTGAATTTTCTTTTATTGCCGGTAGGGGCTACAACAACCGTATCGCCGTCGCTAACCTTTATTATAAATCCCGTTAATGTTTTTTTGTGGAGCCGCTTGTTTTGGAAAGGCATGGAAACGACGAAAAGAGACAAAATGACAATAAGCGCGCCAAGCGGTTTTTTAAATCTTTTTTTAAGTAATTTTTTTTTACCCATCGTGGCGGTAATCGTGCGGCAAGCCGCGAGGCATTATGAAAATCAAGGTTAAAATTGCTGCAGTGATTTTCTTATCAGGTCGCCCAGCTCCAGGCCGGGGTTTTTATTAAAAACATCCGATACGGTTTTTTGCGCCTGCGGTTGTTTATAACCGAGGTTTACCAGCGCGGCTACCGCGTCGGAAATATTCAGGTCGGCGCCGGTTAGCGGCGCGGCGTAAACGCCGGGTTCAAATTTGTCTTTCAACTCCATGATTATGCGCTCGGCGGTTTTTTTTCCGATGCCGGGTATCCGCGCAAAACTTGCCGTATCCCGCGTAACGATAGCCCTTTGCAGCGCATCGGGTTTTACGCCCGACAGTATGGAGCAGGCAAGTTTGGGACCTATGCGCGATACGGTTATGAGTTTGAGAAACATATCTTTTTCGGGCCGGTTGGAAAAACCGTAAAGGTGCATCGCGTCCTCGCGGCTTATGGTGACGGCGTGGAGTTCGGCCCGCCCGCCCGGTTCCGGCAGCGTTTCGTAGCTATCCAGCGTTATGAACAGACGGTAGCCTACGCCGTTGACGTCGATGACCGCGTACTGCGGGGTTTTCTCGACTACCGTTCCTTTAATATAAGCGATCATAAAGCCGGTATGCGTTTCATCACGGACGACGAGTGAACGTGGCATATTGCCACCGCAAGGGCATCCGTCACATCGAGCGGAGAAGGTTTTTCCTTCATTCCCAATAGACGGCAGACCATATCCGCCACCTGGTTTTTATCTGCCATGCCGTTGCCGACGAGCGCCTTTTTTACCTGCAGTGCGCCGTACTCGTGCAGCGGCAGTCCCGCAAGAAGTCCCGGTAAAATCGCCGCCGCGCGCGCCTGGCCCAGCATCAGCGCGCTTTTGGCGTTTTTTGCGAAAAAAACATTTTCTACTGCCGTCTCGTCCGGCCTGTATTTTTCGATTATTTTACTGAATTCGTTGAACAGATATTTCAGACGCGGCGCAAGCTCTGTAGTTGCTGGAGTTTTTATACAGCCGGAATCTACCTCGGTAAGCCGTCCGTTGCCGTCATCCACAAGTCCCCAGCCGGCGACGCGGCTGCCGGGGTCTATGCCGAGTACCAGCATTCACAACCCTGCAAGCGTTTCCATGATTTCGTCGGCAATATCAAAATTCGCGTATACCTTCTGCACGTCGTCGTGGTCGTCCAGCATTTCCATCAGCTTGAGTATATTTTTAGCCTTGTCCTCGTCCAGAAGGACGGTTGTCTGCGGGATCATTGTGAGTTCGGCCATGATCGGCGTTAACTTACGGTTTTCGACGGCATGTTTTACCGCCTCGAAATCTTCCATGGAAGTAATTATCTCGTACGTGTCATCTTGCGGATTAAGATCTTCCGCGCCCGCTTCCAGCGCCAAATCCATAAGCTCCGATTCGTCTATCTGGTCTTTCGGAATGGCGATATACCCCTTTGCTTCAAACATCCAGTTAACGCACCCGGTCTCTCCCATGCTGCCGCCTTGTTTGCCAAGCAGCGAACGGATTTCCGCCACCGTGCGGTTTTTGTTGTCTGTGGTTACAGAAATTAAAATGGCAACGCCGCCCGGACCGTATCCTTCGTATGTTACCTCCTCGTACGAGGTTCCGGGGAGTTCGCCGGTGCCTTTTTTTATGGCGCGTTCTACGGTGTCCATCGGCATGTTCGCTCCCTTGGCGCCCTGTACGGCCGTCCTCAGCCGCGGGTTCGAGGACAAATCGCCGCCGCCCAGCTTTGCCGCCACCGTGATTTCTTTTATAACCTTGCTGAAAAGTTTTCCGCGCTTTTTGTCGGTAGCGGCCTTTTTGTGTTTTATGGTTGACCACTTGGAATGACCTGACAATTTTTTCTCCTTTACCGCTTATTCGTGCGAAACCCTTTGCCTTGAGCCTATTACGCCCTAATTGATTTACCTTTACAATATATTCAAACGGAGGGTTTTCCAATAGAATTTTTTATCGCCGCAGGTGCGAGTTTTAGACTTCTTTTTTTACTCTTTAACATTTAAGCTAGGTGACTATGAAAAAAATATCCGTTGCGGTTGTCGGCGCTTCCGGTTACACGGGCATGGAGGCGGTGCGTATTTTATGCCGCCACCAGAAAGTGGAGATGAAATGCGCCATATCTAAAAACTACGTCGGACGAAGTCTTTCCGCGCTCATGGGTCCCGATGCGCCCCGTACGAAATATTCCGCAATCGACGCTCCTGAGATTGACGACTGCGAAGTCATATTTTCCTGTCTGCCGCACTGCGGCTCGATGAGCCGGATCAAGGATTGGCGCGCAAAAGGCAAGGTTGTCATAGACCTCTCGGCGGATTTCCGCCTTAAGGACCCTAAGGTATACGAAAAGTGGTACTCCACAGCGCATTCGGCGCCGGAACTTTTAAAAGACGCGGTATACGGCCTGCCAGAACTGGACCGCGACGCCATAAGGAACGCGGACCTCATCGCCTGCCCCGGATGCTACCCCACGGCGGCGATACTTGGGCTGCTGCCTGCGCTTGAAACCGGATGGATAAAAAACGACGTGATAATAAACGCCGTATCCGGGGTAAGCGGCGCGGGCAAAAGCGCGAAGGTGGAACACAGCTATTACGAGCTTAACGAAAACCTTTTTGCTTACGCGGCGGCGGTGCCTGCGGGTTGGGGGCGGCGGACGTAGGGGCAGCCGGGGCGTTTCAGGATGTGCTGCTCCAGGCGGTTGTCGTCGCTGAGCAGCGCGGCCCGCAC
>BTTC01000161.1:0-4809 GCA_036244935.1 bacterium
ATAGCGAAAGCCCCAACGCATCGCCCGATGCGGCGGCGGTTGATAGAATTTCCAGCGAATCGTCGTCCAGTTCCGTCTGGAGCGACAATGAGAGGTCGCTGGCCGATGCGCCGAGATCGCGCGACTGCGTCCCCTCCAGAGTTTCAACGGAAACGACGCGCCGATTCACGTAACGTAAATCGGCAGCCGGTATCTCCATGTAGATGGAGGAATCGGTTAACGAAAACAGATAGGCCATCACATCAGTACTCCTTATTCATAAAAGAACTCGAATTTTTGGCATTCGAGCGTTGTTTTGTTTGCCGCCCACTGGCTGTCGGCGTCGCGGTAGACTTTTCCCTGAAGGTAAAAGAGCGCTTCGGTAAGCGTGGGCAGTTTGCCGTCAGAGTTTTTTATTAGAGGGTTATTCATAAACGGGTAGGCGGCCATGAAGTCGTCATAAATATTGCGCGTTACGTTGGTTTGATCGGCAATTTCAAAAAAGCCGGGAAAAAAACCGCCGGAAGGAAAGGCATCCGGCGCGGGCGATATGTCGCCGCCGTAATAATCAAAACATCTTGTATGCAGTCCCGCGCTGGCGAAACTGTTTTCCATGTCGTCCATCGGCGCGTTGAACTTGTAACGCAAAATGTCTGTAACGCCGTTTATGGCGTAGTAACTTCCGTTTTCGTCCCGCCTCGGCAGCGGACGGATCAGGGCGTACTGTCCCGGCAAACCTGCGCCGGGATATTCTGTTCGCAAACCGGAAAAATCCTGCATTCCCGGCGCCGAGTAAACCAGCGCGAAAGGCTTGTCGAGATTGCACTCCTTTACAGATGCGTATATCGGCAGGTAATCGGGATTGCCAGTGGTGTAAAGGTTCGGGTTTATGGTGGAACCGTTCAGGTAGTCGGGATACGGCGGTTCGGAAAAAATCAGAACAACGCAGGCCGGCAGCTGGAGTCCTGTGCCGAGACCGTCCAGGTCGGAATAGTGATTCCGCTCGTCCCGGGTTGACAGGTTGAGGGTCATACGAAGGAGTTTGCTTTTGCAATCGAGTCTGCGTCCGACGGATGTTTTGGCGATTACCGGCGGAGAGATGACGGCCCGTGTCGTAGGGCTGTAGTTCCCAAGCGCGGGCGGCATGATTATGGGGCGCGGGTAGGCGGCCTTGAGCGCTTCGCCTTCCAAATAGTCAACCTCGCGGGTTATCGCCGCGCTTTCCATGAGCAGACGGTCGCCCGCCCAGACGGTTGCGGACTGTCCATACGGATGGCCTTCGTCCACGTAGACGCCGGAAGCCTGCGCCGTCCATTTGCGGATTTCGTAAGTAACGGGATTCGTCTTGTTGAAAATGAATATACCTGAAACGTTTTGTGCGGGCGGCTGCGCGCCGCCGCCGTTAATCAGATCGGCGTAGGGCGTCAGGTAGTTGCTCCAGTATTCAAAAAATTTCGAGCACGAAATGGCGTACGCAAGAGTTTCCGGGTCCTGATCGCACGCGAAACCGGCTACCCATTGGCCGCCGCCGCTCGCCGTCGCGCAGATCATATTATTACCATCGTTATCCTTTACAACCACGTCGCGGATAACGGCCACGCAATCGCCCTGCTGGTAGAGTTCCTGGTTTTCATCAGGCACGGCTGCGCATCCGCCCTGAACGAAATGCACATGCCCTTCATGGGTTTCGCTCACCGTCATGGCCTCGTCATGCAATCCTGACCCGAATTTTTTTCCACCCCATAAATAAAGCCCGGCTCCGCTTGCAGGATGCGTTTTTGCGAGGTCCGCAACGTCCCTCCAGCGTTTCGACGTTTTGTAAGGCAATAGACGGAACCTGCATGGTTCGTATTTGCCGCCGGGGACGAAAAGGCGGTACTGACCGCCGGTTGCGTAATCAAAGCCCGCGACCGCGGACTGTACGTTGTGCTGTACGCCGAGGTCGTCTTTGACGACGAACCAGTCCGCAGCGCCGGAAACTTTTTGGATAACCCATGCACGCGCCATAGTTCGATTAACTCACTGCCTTCAGGCAGACGTTATCGTAAGAAGGTTTTCCTGCCTGATGCGGATTACCACTTCTTCGATAACCCTGCTTACCAGTTCGTGGATCGCGCCGTCCGCACCGGTTACGTTGACCTCTACCGTGTACTCCCCGGTTTGGTTCAGCGCGGTGATAAGAGTTTCGATTTTTTCGGAAAGAGCCGTTATTGAATTTACCAGCTCGTTTTTTTCGGGTTCGCTCCGATTGTTATAGGACTGAACCGCGTTTCCCAACAGAACGTTAATTTTATTCAACGTTTCTAGAACCGCGTTGTCTGCCGCTAGATCATCTTCATATCCGGCCATGGTATAAGGTCTCCATTAAACTGTTTCTACTGTTGGTTCTTCCACGACTACAAGCGTCGCGGTTCCGATCATTAAACCTTCGGCGGAGTAGTTGGATGCAGTCTCGACCGCCGCGTAAAAAAGCTCCTGCCTGGTACCAGTTGAATCCGGCATGAACTCAAAAAGCCGGACGGTTCCGTCTATCTTGCGCGCGAGATCGCTTTGGTTTCCGGAAAGCGGGATAACCATCGAGCCCGTAGAAAATTTACCGCGCCGCGCCTTTCCGGTTTCGGGGTCTACCTCTATTGCCGCAACGGGCGGGCGTAAGGAAATAACGTCGATTGCCGTAAGAACCGGTTCGTAGCGCGTGATCCACACGTTTTTCGGCGTGCCGCCCGCGTGTATAAGCGGAAGCGGCGCGGAGAATTTAACGGATGCCGAGTACGGCAAAAGCATGTGGGAGGGCGCGTGAGAAAATTCCGGCGCAAAGATGACCTCTTCGTCTTTTAGAGGCGCGGAGGTACTGGAGTCCAGCTCCACCGTTGCGAGTTCCGCGTTTCCGGCGGGTATATACGGCGGGCCGCCAGCCGCCCCCCTTTGATTGGAAAATTCTGATCCTGCCGTGCCGGTGATCGTTAACGTTGCGCCGACTGCATCGATTGCTATCGACACGATCATTTTCATCGAAGCCGAAGGGCGCGATACTGCAATGTTGGTTTGCGCCGAAACGGTAACTGAAGAACCGCCGATCCACACCTTGCCGGCGTAAACGTCCAGCGCGTCGTTATTACCGGACGCGGCCGGTTCCGCGAAACAGCCGTTTTGGACTCCGTCCGGCCTTAATACGGGCGTGCGGTTTGTGCCGCCGGCATCCTTTTCGCAAAGTGAAAAGCGGGTTCCGCCGGAGGTAAAGGTTTGGTTATCACCGGAATCGGTCATCTGTTCCAGCGACGCCTGGTTTGCGGAGTTTTCTATTCTTACCCGCAGACCATCGTTGGTTTGGACTTTAACGCTCATAATATTTCCCCGCTATTCATAGATGGTTATTTTCCAGTCCTGCGAATATACCGAAAGCCTGCCGGTTCGTATTTCCGCCTTTTCCGAAAGCCAGGCCATAGGCTGAATCGTAAGACCCAAATCGTTCCCGCCAAGGGTTCCACGCAAGCCCTCAAGAATGCTGTAAATGCCGGTCGATGCCGCATCGCCCCGCTCCGCCGCGTCTGCGCTTTTCAGGTTTCGCGCCGCGATAAAAAGCTGAAATATGAAATCACTGCCTTTCCATGTGTTGAAATTGGTCTCGGCCCGTTCGCACTTCTGAAAAACCACGAGCACTACCGGTTTTTCCAAAGCCTCTTTTGAAAGCTCGCTTTCAACCGGCGCGCGGTTCATCGGCCTTACGTCGTAGCCCGCCGTGGTTACGACGGATACGATTGCGTCTTCAAGCTGGTCTATGCGGTACATCACCACTCCTTGAGTTCATCGCGGGAGAATTTTCTATCGCTGGATTCAAAATCGACGTTGCTTGAAAGGTCGGAGGTTGCGGGCGGTTCGGGAGCGCTTCCTTCCAGCGTTGCCTTGCCTGCCGCCACCGATTGCAGAAACTCGAGCGCGCCGAGGTACGCGTCCTTCCATACGCCGGGGTTGACGGAGCGGAACAGGTGGAGCTTGAAAATGGCGATGATCGCCGAACGCTCCTTTATTATGCGCGGCACGGATGAAAGCGGTACCTGGTAAACCGGCGAAATCAGGCTGTCAATAAGCGAATCCGCATCGGCGATAGCGCTTTGCACGAGCGTATCGTCCACCTGTCCGCTGTTTGTCGTATCGGTAAGCTGTACGAGGGTATCCTCGCTTATGCGATCCTTTACGTCCTGCGTTGTCGAGTAAGCCATATTATCTCCTTTAATTTAAAGGCGGGGGGGTATGGCGCGGACAATGATGCCCGCGCCGTTATCGCCCCTTAAACCGAAAACTCTGTTACGCGCCTCCGGTCGAACCGAAAATCAGGTGAGGAAGACCGTAACCGGCATTGCCCCTGTAGTCGACGCCGTAGATGTACTCCTTGCGCATGGAGGCGTTTTCGTCGCTCATGTTGTCCAGCGCCATGAACTCCGGCTCCTTGCGGGTCTGGAAGATAAACGGCTTCGCCGCGCGTTCGGTATCCGCCAAAAACCAGTAGGTCGGGTTGGCGGTCAGTTCCGGCACTACGAGGATGTCCGCGGAGTTATGCCAGATGTTGGTGGCGCCGTTGGCCGATTTGTCTGCGCGTAGTATCGTCAAGGCCGTTGCCTCTAGCTGCGGCGGGACGATCAATATGCTGGGCACTATGCGAAGCGGTTTTCCTTCGCCGTTTATGAGGCTCATCATCTGCGACCGGGCGTTCTCGTATGCCGTCTGGTCGAGCGCCGCCGTTCCCTTGTTGGTCCATACCGGCTGATCGCCATTCGGGTGATCGGTATCGAAGAAGAACTGGCCGTCGAAGCAGGTGTTTGTAAATCCGTT
>BTTC01000162.1:0-4802 GCA_036244935.1 bacterium
GTCTGGGTATGAATCCTGGGTTGTTTGAATACCCCTGCAGCCGTTCCCGTTCCGGTATGGCTTCACTTTCGCGATCCATAAGGCCGCTCGACTCCATGTAGTCAACGTAGTCGCAAAACGAATCGACGCTTTTTGAACTCCTTATAAGGTCGAGCGATATACCTCCACTTTGGAGGTAGTTGTCCATCAGCACCATTTCGGCCACCTCCTGACCTATCTTCGCGAAAAAGTCGTTCCTTTCTTTTTTGTTTTTAAGTTCTTTTTTTGAAAGAAGTATTTTAAGAAGTATTTTTATGTTTACCTCGTGGTCGCTCATGTCGACGCCCGCCGAGTTGTCCACGGCATCCGTGTTAAGAATGCCGCCGTTTTCGGCAAACTCGATCCGCGCCCGCTGCGTAAAGGCCAGATTGGCGCCCTCGGACGCCACCTTTGCGCGCAGCTTATCCGCCGTGATGCGTACGGGATCGTTTGCCTTATCGCCCACGTCGCGGTCGCTTTCGCGGCTTGAGCGGAAGTACGTACCGATTCCCCCGCAATAAAGAAGGTCTACCGGCATCATGAGGATGGCGCGTATCAGTTCATGGCCGCTTAGGGAATCTTTGTTAATACCCAGCATTTTCTGCACGTTTTCGGGTATGGGGATGGATTTCGCCGTGCGGTTGTAAACACCGCCGCCTGTGGATATTATTCTGGGATTATAATCCTTCCACGTGGTGCGGGCCGTTTTGAAAAGCCTTTCGCGTTCCTTGAACGATTTTTCCGTGTCGGGGTCGGGATCGATGAATATATGGATATGGTTGAAGGCCGCCAGCAGCTTGATTTTTTTCGCCAGCAGCATACCGTTTCCGAACACGTCGCCGGACATGTCTCCGATTCCGATAACGCTTATCGATTTTTTTTGTATGTCGATTCCCAGTTCGCGGAAATGCCGCTTTACGCACTCCCACGCTCCCCGCGCGGTTATGCCGAATTTTTTGTGGTCGTACCCCACCGCGCCGCCGGAAGCGAAACCGTCGCCAAGCCAGAAGTCGTATTCATCCGACACTTCGTTCGCGGCGTCGGACATGGCGGCCGTTCCCTTGTCTGCCGCTACGACCAGATACGGGTCGGGGTCGTCGTAGCAGACCACGCCTTCGGGCGGGATATGCTTTCCATCTATCAGGTTGTCCGTAAGGTCCAAAAGGCCGCGGATAAACGTTTGGTAGTGGCTCCGGAATATTCTGTCGCGTTCCTGTTTCGTTTTAAACTTCATTTTTTCTATCACGAAGCCGCCCTTGGAACCCGTTGGCACTATGATCGCGTTTTTAACCATCTGGGTTTTCATCAGCTTCAGGATTTCCGTTCGGAAGTCGTCGGGGCGGTCGCTCCATCGCAGCCCTCCTCTTGCCACCTCCCCGCCGCGAAGGTGCACGCCCTCAAGGTCGGGCGAGTGGACGTATATCTCTGCATCAGGTACCGGCTTGGGCATGTTTGTTATGCCGGAGCAGTTGAGCTTGAACGAAAGGTAGTAATCCTTTTTGGGTTTGAAGTAGTTTGTCCTTAACGTATTTTTGATTATGTTAAAGAGACTCCGCAAAATGGTATCCTCGGTCAGATCCGTTATTTCACCCAGACCCTTTTCAAATTCCGCCTTTATCTTGTCCATCTTTTTCCCGCGGTCGGGATCGAACTTTTCGTAAAAATATTCCACCGACCTGGCCACCAACTCCGGGTACGTATTTATGATGGTTGTAACGGAGTTTGGGTTGAGCGACTTATTGATCTGCAGCATGTAGTTTTTGTATCCCCTTACAAGATCAACCTTCCGCCAGTCGAACCCGGCAAGAAGTACCAGCCTGTTAAGCAGGCAGTCTTCCATTCCGCGGGAGATAATCAGCCTTATGGCTTCGGTGAGCCTGGTTTTTGACTGCTCCAGTCGAAGAATATTTTCATTCGTGTCATCCACTTTAAGAAGCTGTATATAAAAAAGTTTCTGTTCGGTTCCACCCAAAAGCGGCAGAGCGATTTCTTCCTTGACGTGTATGCCCAGGTTGCTGAAAGTGGGTATAAGCTTCATCAAGTCCAGTTCCTTGTCCCAGTAAATCCTGAGCGTTGCGGATGTCGGCGTTTTGCAGGTTATATCCATCTGCAGCGATTGGGTCTCTTCAACCTCTTTAAGCATCATGAGATCGTAAACGGCCTCATCGGGTTCAACCGCTTCCCTGTACAGGTCGGTAAGCCTCGACCCGTATCGGTTAAACAGCGCAAAACCGAGCTGATCGCCCAGCCGGGCCACCAGCTTTTGCGCTACGAGCTGATCCCACGTTGTAAGAAGGTCGCGGATTTCATCGGCGATCGCCTTGGTGTCGATGCCGATGGGCATACCGCCTCTGGCCGTAAAATAGATGAATGCATGCGTTACCATGGCGCTTTGGGAGGTTTCTACGTACAGGATACTGGCGCCGAATTTTCGGCTTATGTAGTCTTTTATACTGTTGACGTTTTCCGAGCTGTATTTTTTTGCCGAGAAAAAGAGAATGGCCGTCATGCACTCGAAATCGGGGTCATGGCGTAAAATCAGGTGTACTTCGTCATCGCTTTGAAATGCGGCGGAGATGTAAAGGACGGCGGCGAGAGTCTTTGGGCTGATATAAAAAAGCTGTTTTTTGGGAAGGTGGTTGAAGACGGTTGTAAATTCCCTTTGCATATAGGAGTTGGGACGTATCTACTCGGCCCGCAGTATGCCGTCCAGCTTCTTTCTTAGAATCGGGATGTCGGACGACCTGCTGGTTAACGCTCCCCGCGCGAGCCTGCCAAGCAAAACCGTGACGGAAAGCGGGACGTCATCCTTTGCGTGCTGCCGGATTATCATTGCGTCAACGGCGACCGGATTATAGATAATGGATGGCGAGTTCAAAAGAAAATCAAGCGCCATAACCTCACGCACGTGTAATGTTTTTAAAATCCTTTCCTCTATTTCCTCGGCCAGGCCGGGATATACCGTATTCATCAATTCACGGTCACGGTATACGCCCATGCGTGATTCGTTACGCTCCGCAAGATGCGCGCCGCCTTTTCTTTTAACGACGTCAAAGCGCGTCATGCCCATGAAAATGAAATTCTGGGGAACCAGCCATTTCAAGAACTCGGCGATTTCCGGCGCGTCCTTCCTGTCTTGGCGGTCGCGGCAGAGCTCGATTTGCAGTTTCGATGTTTCTTCAGTCATGCGGCCAAAATCGTAAACGGAAAGATATAACGCGTTCAAAATGGAAATGATTTCCGATTCAAGTTTTTTAATATCTTTCGGGTTAACCAGCTTTCTTATGACGAACTTTATGAATACTTCTTTTTTCCCCTCCTCTTCCGGCGGCAGGATGTCCACTACGCGGCCGTGTTCCCGCCTTACCGTCATGACGGGGTGTATGCTGGAAAAAATGTAGCGTTCGGTCATGTTGAGGTAGCCGCCGATATTTTCAAAAATAAACGGGGAGTCGGCCGCGTGGATCATTATCCCCGTGGACGCCATTCGCTTTTCAACCGATGGAAGCGATTTATCCAGCGGCGGTTTAACGTTTACAAGGGCCCCCGGCAGGCCTCCCAAACCTGAGTTGTCGGATATGGGAGCAAGGTCGGACATGAAAAAATCGAAATAGTTTTTAAGCTGATAGAAATGCTGCCGTGGCGTGCGCCCCTCCAGAAACCTTTCGTTAAACGATCTGTAAACAAAAAATGAAAATTTCCTGAAAAGCGATGGATCGCCGTTGGCGTAAAGTTTCTCCATTTCCGGCCAGATTTTCCGGAAATCCTTTTCCCTTTCAGCCCTGTCGATGATGCCGGTTGTACATAAAAGCGTTGTATCAGAGTTAAAAACTGTTTTTGCCACTGGACTCCTTTTCGGAAGTTTATAAACAAGTATGCTGACTATAGCATTTTAAGTTTTAGCAGATACGATAGATCTTCCAACAGGTCTGAACATCAACGTATTACGTATGTACATCGTATCTATGGTAAAGCAATATGCTTTAATATATTCGTTTGGCGCTGCTGCGCGCAAATAAATTTTACAATTCGCAGTCATGGCCCGATTCAAAAAATGATAAACATCCAGCGGTACGGGAAAACGCCGCGTATTCGCTTGGCTGGTATGAGAATATCCAGTACGGCATATTAAAAAAATGGTCGGGGCGAGAGGATTCGAACCTCCGACCCCCTGGTCCCAAACCAGGTGCGCTGCCAGACTGCGCTACGCCCCGACGCGGAGATCGTGATAATTACAAAGTAGCCCATCGATGGGAAACCTTTATACCTTATTTATTTAGCGGCGCGCAGTTCGGCCAGCTGCGCGGTGAGGTTTTCCGCCCGCAGTCTCAGCAGGAATACGGCGGCGAAGGTAACAAAAAAAGCGATAACGGAAATCCGAAGCGCCATCAGCATCTCAGGCGGCATGCCGGGGTTTTCAAGCGATTTTATAACTACAGGGTGCATGGTGGAACCCCATAGTTTGATTGCGAAGTGCACTATGGGAACGTCTATGAAACCGATGATGCCGAACACGGCGCAGTAGCGCGCGCGCGTAAGATCGTTTTCGACCATCTTGCGTAATGTAAGGTAACCGGCGAAGATGACCAGAAGTATCAGCGACGTGGTAAGCCTCGGTTCCCACAGCCACCACGCGCCCCACCTCTGTTTCCCCCAAATCATTCCGGTAACAAGCATAAGCGTGCAGAACAAAACGCCCAGCTCGCCGCCTACCGCGGCCCACCTGTCGAAACGCAAATCGTTTTTCCATAGATAAAGTATGGAACCGGCAAAGACAATGAAAA
>BTTC01000163.1:0-4792 GCA_036244935.1 bacterium
AAATTCTCGTACGAGAGCGATCATCCTCAATTCCCCGTGCAACCCTTCTGGTGCGGTCTTCAGCCGCGAAACGGTTGAAGAAACAGCAAAAATCGTGGTTGAAAACGACATCGTTTTAATCTCCGACGAGTGTTACGATAAACTCGTCTACGATGGCAATAAGGCGGTTTCTCCCGCCTTGCTGGGGGATGAGGTAAAAAAACGTACCCTGCTCGTAAATGCCTTTTCAAAAACTTTCTCCATGACCGGATGGAGGCTTGGGTACACGCTCGGTCCGGCAGAAATAATTTCCGCCATGACGAAGATACAAAGTCAATCCACGTCGAATCCCGCAACGCCGATGCAGCACGGGGCGGCGGCGGCGCTGAACGACATGTCGTTTATCGATAAACGCGTAACCGAGTTCAGGAAAAGACGCGGCATAATCGTGGATGCCCTTAACTCGCTGGAAGGCGTCAATTGCGTACTTCCGCAAGGCGCATTCTATGCCTTTCCCGATTTTTCCGGCTGGATGGGTAAATCGATAAGCGGCGAAAAAATAAAGGATTCACTGCACCTTACGAATCTTCTTATCGATCAGGCTCGAATAGCGCCTGTCCCCGGTTCCGCCTTCGGCATGGAAAACCATTTGAGGTTTTCTTACGCGATGAATACCTCCGACCTGGAGGAGGGTTTGAAACGGCTTTCGGAATTCTCGCGCTTGCTGCGATAATAAGCCCGGATGCGTTTAACAATCCGGTGGGTGCAGGGCGGATGGGCGTATTGACAACCAAAATTGTATAAAATAAAATGATTGAAGTGTTGAGATTCAGGAGTTTCAGTAACATCAATTGAAAGAAAGCGGTAGTAGTCCCGTAATTCGGGCTTTCTTAATTCTTGTCGCCGCTTCTATGGCGTGGTGCGTAGAGGTAAGCGCGGCAGGCTTCCTTGAAGAGAGAGTAAAGGAATTTTCACTCGATAACGGGATGAAAATCCTTGTCTTGAACCGTCCCGGTTCCCCCACTTATGCGGCCTACGTCCGCTTCCTTACCGGCGCGGTGGATGAAAAAACCGGTGAAACCGGTATCGCGCATATCCTTGAACATATGCTTTTCAAAGGAACAAGGCGCATCGGCACAAAAGATTTCGCGGCTGAAAAACGCTTGATGGACGAGGTGGAGGCTCTGGGGAGCCGACTGGACGCGGAAAACATAAAGGGCGAAAAGGCCGACCCCGACGTAATCGCCGATCTTGCGGAAAGGCTTAAAGCAAAACAGGCCGAGCAGCATGAATACGCCAGAAAAGACGAAATGGCCGACATCTACTCGCGCAACGGCTCAAGCGGGTTCAACGCATTCACCAGCATGGACACGACTACGTACCTCGTCAAACTGCCCGCCAACAAGTTCGAGCTGTGGGCATGGATGGAATCGGACCGCTTAAGATCGCCGGTGCTGCGCGAGTACTACCTCGAGCGGGACGTTGTAATGGAGGAACGGCGAAGGAGTGTAGAGAACTCGCCCGAAGGCATTTTATATGAACGGTTCAAAGCGGCCGCTTTCATAGCGCACCCGTACGGTAATCCGATTATCGGCTGGGAAAGTGATATAGAATTTCTGCCCAAGGAATCGGTGCGTAACTTTTTAAAAACCTATTATGCTCCAAACAACATGATTGTCGCCGTGGTGGGTGACGTTGATCCCGACTACGTCCATGAAACAATTAGAAGGTATTTCAGCGACATCCCCGCGCAGGAAATTCCGCCGAGGATTGCAACCAAAGAGCCACCCCAGAAGGGTGAGCGCCGTATCGAGGTGACGATGGATGCGAATCCCTCCGTCATGACCGGTTTCCACAAACCCTCCATGCCGCATAAAGACGATTACGTGTTCGATGTAATCGACTCCGTATTAACCAGCGGCAGAACCTCACGGCTGTATAAATCGCTGGTTCTGGAAAAACGTCTGGCGGCGTCCATAGGCAGTTTCGCCGCTGGTGGAAACAGGTACGATAACGTTTACGGTTTCCATGCCGCGCCGCGCGCGCCGCATACCGCACGCGAAGTTGAAGAGGCGATATACGAAGAGCTCGACCGGCTTAAAAGTGAACCGGTATCCGGGTACGAACTCCAAAAAGTTATCAATAACATGGAAGCGGATCACATCAGAAAGTTAAGGTCCAACTCCGGTCTTGCGTATTATCTGTCCTACTACCAGGTGATAAGCGGCGACTGGCGTTACATGACGCGCTACCTTGACGAGATAAGGAAGGTAACCCCGGATGACGTAACGGCCGCCGCAAGGAAGTATTTTGTAAAATCAAACCGAACGGTGGCGACGCTGGTACCCGAAAAAGTTTCGGGGGTTGATGAAAATTGAAGTCGAATATAAAAATTAAATTTTTCGGGTTAATCGCAGCCGCCGTTTGGCTTGCGTTTCCGGCTTTCGTCAGCGCGGGAAAATTAGACAGCCCGTATAAGCTCAGATACCCGGCGCTTAAGTTCAATCCCCCCGTAACCAAGCGGCTGGTTTTGAAAAACGGCATGACTCTGCATCTTCTGGAAAACCACGAGCTGCCTATCGTGGACATTTCCTCAATGGTGCGTATCGGTTCCGCCTACGAGCCGGCGGAAAAGGCGGGGCTTGCATCCCTGACGGGAGGAGTCTGGCGTTCCGGCGGAACGACGACTGTTCCGCCCGGAGAACTCGACGAAAAACTGGAATTCATCGGGGCCTCGCTGGAGACCTCCATAGGCAGGGAAGCCGGTAGTATATCGCTTTCTACGCTTACAAAAGACCTTGACGAAGGGCTCCGGCTTTTTGCCGATCTTATACTGAATCCCGCCTTCGATGAAAAACGCTTCGACGTCGCTAAGGAGCGTATGATAGAAGGCATTAAAAGGGAAGACGACGACCCGACAACCATCGCGCGCAGAGAATTCAAAAGGTTATTATTGGGCGACCACCCTTTCGGGCACGTCCCTACCCTCAAAACGCTGGGACGGATCAGCCGCGATGACTGCGAAAAGTTTTATAAAGATCACATAGGCCCCCGGAATTTCATCATCGGCATAAGCGGAGATTTTTATACAGCCGAAATAGTCGGTAAACTGGAAAAACTTTTTTGGGATATGAAACCGGCAAAACAACAACTACCCGAAATCCCGCCCCTGCCGGAAAAAATCAATGCGGGTGTCTACATAATGGATAAAAAACTGCCGCAGACCGTATTCCGATCCGGTCATTTCGGCATAAGCCGACGCAACCCGGACTATTACGCCGTGAGGGTAATGAACTTCATTATGGGCGGCGGCGGGTTCTCGTCAAGGATGCTCAAAGATATACGCTCGAAGCGCGGCCTGGCCTACTCCGTTTGGTCTTACTTCGTCGGCGGTGAAAACCTCAGGGGCAGGTTCGTAACGGGAGGCGAAACGAAAGCGGAGAGCAGTTACGAGTTCATGCTCGCCACGCGGGACATCATCTGGAGGATGGTGGAACACGGGGTATCCGAAATGGAGCTTACGCTTGCAAAGGAATCGATTATCAACTCGTTTGTATTCGGTTTCGACAAGGATACAAAAATTGTCTCGAAATATCTGTGGCTGGAGTATTACGGACTTCCCATGGATTACCTCGAAACCTTCCGGGACAACATACGGAAGGTAACCCGCGCCGACGCAAAACGGGCGGCGGCTGAATATCTGCATCCCGATGAAATGATAATACTGGCCGTCGGCGACAACTCCGTCATGGGAAAGGATCTTGCGCGGCTGGGGCCTGTCAAATACATAGAACCGGCGAAATGAAGAAACGTCTAAAAAAAATAGTCAAAACGGTACTGCGGACGGACGGCGAGCCCAAAGATATAGCGTTGGCGTTTGCGACAGGAGTGTTCATAGCGTTTTTCCCGCTGCCGGGCCACACTCTTATGGCGCTGGGCACGGCGTGGTTTATGAAGCTCAGCCTTGCGATTGTGTTTGCTGGTACGTTTATAAACAATCCGTGGACCATATTTTTATTATACGGAAGCGGACTGTATGTCGGGCTTTGGGTTACCGGAAGATCGGTATCGGAAGCCGGCATCGACTGGTCTAACCTTAACGCCGCAATGCTGATGGAATCCGCCAAAACGCTTTTTGTTCCGTTTTTTATCGGTAACCTGCTGCTTGGCGCCTTATTTTCCATTATAGGCTACCTATCGGTATTAAAAGCGGTGGTGGCCTACCGGCAAAAGCGTATAAAAATTCCGTTCGATGAGGGCGACGGTTAAAAGTGGACGACTGGCTGGTTTTTCGGTTTGTCCTTTTTTTCGTGCTGCTTTTATTATCGGCCTGCTTTTCCGGCGCGGAGGCGGCATTTTTTTCGTTGACGCCCGTTCAGGTAGACATACTAGGCGAAAAACACGGCAAGGCCGGCAGGAGGGTATCGGAACTGCTTAAAAATCCCCGCAGGCTGCTTGTCACAATATATCTGGGAAACGAGGTTGTCAACGTAGCCATAGCGGCGGTTTCCACCGTGCTTGCCCTGCACTATTTCCGCAACATGGGCATGGCCGTGGCGGTAGGCCTTGCCACGTTCATCCTGCTCGTATTCGGGGAGATAATTCCCAAGACGTTTGCGTTAAAACGCGCCGAAACATTCTCGCTGCGGGCCGCAAGGTCGCTATCGGCTTTTTCCATGCTCATGTATCCGATTGTCACCACGGTTACATGGATGACCAATTCGCTGCTATCGATAGCTGGCGGCGGCGAAGACAAAACCCACATAACCGAAGACGAACTGAAAACGATGCTGGAACACGGGGAATTCAAAGG
>BTTC01000164.1:0-4778 GCA_036244935.1 bacterium
CGTCGGGCAGGACGCCTTCTGCGCCGTCTGCCGGACTGTTGGATGTAACCGATGGTAAAACGGTATCGATGGTAACATCTACGGGAGACGATACAGAGCCGGTATTCCCGGCGAGGTCAGTTGCGGCCGCCGTGAAGCTATACATTCCATCCGCAAGACTTTCGGTTGTAAAACTCCAATTACCGAAACTGCTTGTCTGCGCCGTACCTATCGACGCTGTGTTTTCAAAAATTTCCACAGCGCTATTGCTTTCCGCCGTGCCGTCTATACCGAGCTGGCTGCCGTTGGAGTGCATACCGCTCCACGGGGACGTGATAGTCGGCGAGGGCGGCGGGGTTGTATCAAGAGTTATGGCGTCGGACGCCCGGGAACTGATGTTTCCTGCCGCGTCGAGGAACCAGGCGTAGACGCTGTTTGCGCCGTCCGTGCCGCCAAGCGTAAACGGAACATCCATGAAGAAACTGGCCGCGGACGTTACGGACGTGAAATCTACCGCCGCAGGGGTAGACGAACTTTCCGAAACGTAGTAGCCGGTTACGCCCACGTCGTCGGTCGCTGAAAGCGAGAGGGTAACATTCGCGGAGTTAGTCAAACTTGCCCCGCCGTTTATGGATATGGACGGACTGGCCGGAGGTCCAGCGTCGGCCAGACTTACGAAGGCCGTCATGGCGTCTCCCCAAGCCGAGACGGATGAAACGGCTATATCGGTTGCCGTACCGTCTTTTTCCCTGGCGCCGGGCGTTGTGGAGTCGGCAAAAATGTCGTTATTGCCGGAGAAAAAAAACATATTGGTATTTGCGGCGGATGATTGGTTATCCAGCTGGCTGTATCCGAGGCTGCCTTCGTTGGCCTCTTCCACGTCCACGCCCTTGCTGGTTTCGTCCGCGTTTACAGAGTTCGATCCCGGCCAGAGATCGGTTTTTAATTTGTCTACATGATAGATAACAAGTCCGCCGTGACCCGACGCGCCGGCCAATCTTTGAAACCCGATGTCGTAACCTGAGAACTGCCTGTTCTCCAGAAGAAAATATTCGTTAGGGTTTTGCGTATCTATGCGAAAAATGGAGCTGGAGTTTCCGTCGGTTTTCGGAAAGGTTATCGTTTGGGACGAACTGATGTTCGTAATGTTTCCCCAGGCGATGTATTCCTTGCTCCACGCGCAAATGTGGGTTGGCGATGAGCCCGCCCACGCGCCGGACGCCGCCGCCCAGCTTCCGTATGCCATCAACCCGAATCCACCTATGCCGTATGAGTTGCCGTTGCCGGCATCCGTATCGTAAAGATCGGGCAGGCTCAAAAGCAGATGACCCAGTTCATGGGCCATGATTCCTATTGTGGCCAGATGGTTACCGTGTATTTCGCCGAACTGCGCGTAATCCCGAATCGTTTTACCGTCGACAACCGGATAACCTACCGAATACATGGACCACCGGTGCCCCCACACCGAGGGTGCGGATGTGTCATACGAGCGTTCATACCCTGCCACCAGAACGATAATTGAAAGCTCGGTCGATTCCAGAATATTGTTGCCGTTAAAGTCATACGAAGAAAAATTGATATATGCGTTAGCCGCCAGAATGGCATCCTTTGAGATTTGCTGGTTAGTGGCGTTGATTGTGCCGCCGGTATTGGGATGGGTTGACCCTATGCGAAGCCAGCCTATAAAACCGTCATTTGCCGTGCCGCTCGATTCGTTTGGCGGGGAAACCGTAATAGATGAATAGGAAACGTTGCTGAAGTAGTCCGCCACGCTTGCGCCTGCGCCGTAAAACTGCGGCTGTACATCGACGGCGCCGTCGTATGTCGGCGGCTGGTTGTCGTAATATACTCCTATTGCCAAAACGTACTTCGTTCCGATTACCGGAGCGGGTATCGGAGCGCTTAGTGGTAAAGGCAATGATGCGCCAGGTTTAGTCGATTCGCCCGGCGCAAGGTTTTGGGTTTTGGGTTTTGCCGGTCGAAGACCCTTCGGAATACCCAGCGCGGAGGGATCGTCCTTATTTACGATTGCCCTGATTCCGTCGAGGAGGAAATCAAATCGTATGCCTATCCCGTCCACGCCTGAAGGCAGGTAGAACTCCCAGTAACCTGTGTCGCTGTTCAGATAAATTCCGAATCCACCTTCCGTTTCCATCCAGTGGTGCCATTCGTCCCCAATTTGCCTGGCGCTGAAGGAAGCGCCGTCAGGCTGGTCAAGTTCGATAATGCCGTCATAGGCTGGAACGGCCAGCGCATTGATGGGCGTAAAAACGGTAAAAACCAGAAGGAACAAAGTACGAACGCAACCCGCCGCAACAGGCCGCCGTTTAGCTAACTCACCCATCTTTCTCACCTCAGCACCTTTAAGATTTCAAGCAAAACCCTTACCCCTGCCAAGTAAGCACGCGCCCACGCCAATGATGCAAAACAGCATGTTCTATACCAGTTGGACGCCATATGGAGTTACAATATCCACCGCTCGGCAAGCTCACGGCCTCAGGGCGGCAATTTGTCATGGTGAGCTGTCATCCTGAGCCTGCCGAAGGGCGAATCACGATGACCGGAGCCTTACTTCACCTTGACTCTACCCATGGTGTCCATCTGGTATAAAACGCTTTTACTGCTTTACTCGGTGATAATAAAGCATACAAAACGGCTTCCGTCAAGGCGGCGGCGGTCATAATTTAAGTTATGGTATGGGTATATTATTGATAAGATTGCCGGTAACGGCATCTTTTATCGTAACCCTTACGTTGCCGCTGCTTCTACTCACTCCGAGCACGGCAATTTCGGAATCGCCGCTGCCGTCGATATCCGGCACAACGGCCATATCCCGAGGCGCGTAGTCGGAGCTGAACGATAGATGTTTTACAAGTCCGCCGGTAGCGGCATCCTTAAGCGTTACCCTTACCCGGCCGTCGTCAGACCTGACGCCCAGTACGGCAAGCTCGGACGTAAAGTTGCCGTCTACGTCGGGCACCACTGCAAGAGACTTTTGTATGGAAAAATCTTTTCCAAAGAAAGTAATGCGCCGATTCACCAAAGCGCCGGTGGCCGAATCCTTTATGGTTACGCGTTTCCGACCGTCGCTTGCCCTCGCTCCCAGCAGCGCTATTTCTGAATCACCGCCGCCGTCGATATCCGGCACAACGGCAAAAGATACCGGAACGAACCTTTTGTCGAAATATATCTGATTCAGAAGCCCGCCCGCGTAAGCATCCTTCACCGTAACGCGCACTTTGCCGTCCGCGGGGTCAACACCCAGTAAGGCAAGCTCGGATGCGTTGTTTCCGTTCATGTCGGGAACGACCTCGAGCGAGGCGGGCGCATAGCTCTTGTTGAAGAAAATCCTGTTCACAAGCAAACCGGTGTAGGCATCCTTTACCGTCACCACAACCCTGCCGCTGGACGGATCAACCCCGGATACCGCCAGTTCCGGCATGAAATTGCCGTCGATGTCGGGCATTATTTCAAGATTGACGGGCGTATGGCCCTTGCCGAAATAAACGTTATTGATCACCGCTCCGGTGGAGGCGTCCTTTATCTGGACACGCGCCATACCGCTGCCATATCCGACAAGCAAGACGGCTGTTTCGGGTACGCCGTTGCCGTTGATATCGGGTACCGTTTCAAGATCGACCGGCATGTTGCCGGCTTTTATGGAATAGCTGTTTATCAAAGCGCCGGTTGCGCCGTCCTTTACGTAGACGCTTGTTACGCCCGATATGAAATCATTGTACAGTACGGCCACGTCGGGCGAACCGTTGCCGTTTGCGTCGTCCACCGCTCTTACCGCTATCGCGGGCGAAGGAGGGGCGTATTCTTCAACGGTGGATAAATATGAACCGTTATATCCACCGATGGCGTAGATTTTTCCGTTGACGGTATCACCTGCCAGACTTCGTCGCGGCGCACGCATGGACGGGCCGGTTGTCCAACCGTCGGTCGCGGGATCGTATACCTCCACGGTATCAAAGTACAATATCCCGTTCGTTCCTCCGAATACGTAAATCTTTCCATCAACGACGCCGTGTCTGTGCGAACCGCGCGTCGTCGGCATAGGTGATTTGGTAACCCATGTATCAGTTGACGGGTCATACTCCTCCACGACGTTGAAATATCCCAAAGAATCCCACCCGCCGATGGCGTAGATTTTTCCGTTCACCATGCTGGTCCTGATGCCTCTTCTGGCGGTGGACATCGACGCGCAACCGCCTCCGCAGTTTGTCCATGTATTGGCCGCGGGATCGTACTCCTCTACGATGTTCAGATATCCCAACACGCCCCGCCCGCCGACGGCATATATTTTCCCATTGAAAACGCTGCTTGCGAAACCTCTTCTGGCGGTAGGCATCGGCGCGCAGCTGCCGCCGCAGTTTGTCCATATGTTGGTGGCGGGATCGTATTCTTCAACGGTATTTAGATAACCGCCATCCCATCCACCAACGGCATAGATTTTTCCATTGACCGTGCTGATTGTGAAACTGCCTCTGCTTGTCGGCATGGGGGCGCAACTGCCGCCGCAGTTTGTCCACGCGTTGGTGGCGGGGTCGTATTCCTCAACGATCGATAGTGGAACAGCGCTGTCCGATCCGCCTATGGCATATATCTTCCCGTTTACAGCGCCGCTTCTAAGCCCCCGCCTTGCGGTTGGCATACTCGTTTTAGCAGCCCATTTGGGATAACTTATCTTCCGTACGCTACCGTAAAGCGAGACGTAATAGATCGCGCCGTCCGGCCCCACGATCATGTCCACCGGATAAGCCAGGCCGGTTCCGAAATTATTGTTCGCAAGCCCC
>BTTC01000165.1:0-4733 GCA_036244935.1 bacterium
ATCCACTCGTTACTCATTTTTATCTGCCCGATAGCGTCTTTTTCTTTCAACGAAGAAAGGATTGGTTCGTAAAACCCTCCGCTTAATATTTCCACCTGCCCGTTTTTCACCATACCGCGCAGCGTTTCGATATATTCCGGCTTGTTTTTTTCCATCCATTCGACCAGCGGGCCGCTGTGGTGAATAGAAAGCCTGACGGATGGAAATTTCTCAAGACAGCTCAGCATAGGCGAGTAGCACTTGTCGTAAGCCTCGCTGAATACGTGCTCGAAGTTTCCGACGGGCTGGTGGTTATGCAGACCGAAAAGGAAGAAAATCTTGCTCATGACTCCTGTTTCTTTCAGTAAACGCGCAAAAAGTGAGATGTAAAATCGTTGTTTTGAAGATTATTCACCGGCTACTGTTTGAGATTACGGCTTTTTTGGAAATTACCACGATACCGGAATCGGTAACATGGAACCGTTTCCTGTCCTTTTGAATATCAAAACCGATTTCCGTCCCGGGTGGTATATCCACGTATTTGTCTATTATAGCTTTTCGTATCCGGCAGCGGCGGCCAACGTTAACTCCTTCCATGAGAACCGATTCCTCCACGTGGCAAAATGAGTTAATCCTCACCTGGGGCGACAGCACGCACCGATGTATCCTGCCGCCGGAAATTATGCACCCCTCGGAAACCAGCGAGTCCGTCGCTATCCCTGTCCGTTTATTTTTCTTGTCGGCGAATACGAACTTTGCCGGCGGATGGGTGGGATTGAACGTCCTTATAGGCCATTTTTCGTTGTAGAGATTGAAAACGGGTGATACGTCCACAAGTTCCATGGAGGCATTGAAGTATTCGTCCAGGCTCCCGACGTCGCGCCAGTACCCGTGTTCCTTTTCCGATATGCCGCCCCAATCGTTGGTGGAAAAATCGTATACGTACAGTTTGTTGGTTTTGTATCGTGCGGGCAGTATGTCTTTTCCGAAATCGTGCGCCGAGTTGTGCGCGGAATCTTCCAAAAGCCATTCAACCAGCGAATCGCGGTTGAATATATAATTACCCATGGATGCCAGCGCTTTTTGCGGATTGCCAGGCATAGGTTTGGGTTTTTCTGGTTTTTCCTCGAAACCGATTATCCGCATGTTCTCGTCAACTTCTATTACGCCGAAGGAACCGGCCTGCTCAATAGGAACCGGTATGGCTGCTATGGTGCATTCAGATTTTTTATCTATGTGGTAGTCGAGCATCTGGCGCACGTCCATCATGTATACGTGGTCGCCGCCAAACACGCAGACCCATTGCGGATTTTCGTCGTATATGACGTTCAGGTTCTGGAAAATGGCGTCAGCCGTGCCGCGATACCACATGGAACCGGTACGCATCTGCGCCGGTACCGGGTCTATGTAAAAACCGAGCTGCGGCGCAAGCTGCCAGCCGCGCGCAAGATGCCGGTTGAGCGAATCGGATTTGAACTGCGTAAGAATCTTGATGTTCATCATACGGGAATTTATGAAATTGCTGAGCGCAAAATCGATTATTCTGTACCTGCCGCCGAACGGCACCGCCGGTTTTGCGCGTTCGTTCGTAAGCGGCTTTAATCGTTCACCCTGACCTCCGGCCAGAATCATTGCAAGAACTTTCACCCCTGTCTCCCGAAGATACGATTTACAAGAAGATTCTATAATATCAAAAAATCCCAGTTTTTTTAAACAACATTTTTTTCGCCATGCGTATATTATTCTGAACTTCTTTTGGTCTTTATTTTTGATGTTGATATTGGTGAGAAAGTTGATAGAATTCCGCAGTCAATTGAATTTTTATATTTTTCTGTTTTTAATTGACAGGGGCGGGGGAGATGGAATGATTCTTGATCCAAAGTATCCCCAACAAAATGAGAGATAAAAAGTGAGACTGTTTAAAATATTTATTTTGGTTATCGCGGTGGTCTCCGCGACAGCCTGTGGTAACTTCAATTCGTCTGTCGGGGGCACGTCGGACGGTACGGATACTGGTTCGGGAACTGCGGGCAGCGGCGCGGGTATTGAAAGACTATCATTGGACGAATATGCCGGGCTTTCAAATGTGCAGAAATACCAGACCGCCAACAAGATTTCGGCAACATTGTACAAAGGCGTTGCAGTAAAAGATTTTTTCAACCTCGATAACGGCCTGACAGACCCAACCCTTGCAAACGAAGAAAATTTTATCGCCGCCACAATGACGGCGCTTTCTGGATATCTTGCAAACAGCGCCGCCTACTTTTCAGCCGTGGATGCAAAATATATTTTCGACGAATCCGATTACAGCGGTTTCTGGACTCAGCAGTATCCGCTGGCGGTACTGTTTGAATTCCCCATCAGCAAGGACCGCTTTGAAATATGGATGGCCTATACGCTGGCCAACACGATATTGTTTTCACCAGCGGTAGAGCGGGAGTCCGTGGATTACATCGACATACAGCATGTTCTTTACCGGCTTGTAAAATTGATCGGCAATGGCAAAACCATAAGCGAGGTGGTATACGAGCACTTGGTCTCGCAGGAGAACTGGCGCAGGTTCCGCTCCCCGGAAGACAATACGCGCGAAATGATGGAGATATTTCTTGCGAGGTTCATTGACGACGAAGTGCCGATGGCGGCTATCGCGTGCGGGAACTGGTACCTCGCGGACGACAGGCGGGGTTACCAGCTTGTGATAGGCTTTGACGAAAACGATGCGCCGCAAAACATCCTCGATACGGCCGTCACCACATGTTACGATTTTTACCGGGCGGTATCCGAACATCCAAGCCTGCTGCCGAGGGTGATATCGATACTTGTAAACGTCTTCTTCGCGGGCCATTCGGACGATGAAAAGGCCGGACTGGTTAACGCCATTATCGACACCGCGCCGGTAACGTTTAACGACCTGTTTACGACGATAATATTTTCGAGGGAATACCTTCTTAATGCCGAAAGGCCGAAATCGTTTGAAGAGGCTTTCTTCAACACGGCCCGCCGCATCGACTGGTATGCGAAAAACAGTTTCTTCCGTGATCTGAACAGACGTCTTGACAGAACAACGCACGAAACGCTTTCCGACCTGAGACAGGCGCCCATTACATACAAGCTGCGCAGGCAGACCGATGTGCCGCTCGATTCGCTTAGTTTCGCCTTCTATCACAAGGCGGTGAGAGAGAGGCTTCTCATCGACCGGAAAACTGACGATTTCAACGAAGCTGACGGGGGCTGGCAGGCGGATTTCATTGACGTGAATCTGGATGGAGACGACTTCATACACTACGTCTTTCTTTCCGTGATTTCCAGAAAAGCTGCGGACACGGAGCTTTCTGCGCTTAACGCGATATTCGACGGTCTTGGGTACGGCTCGCCCGCGCGCGGCAAGACAACATCCAGCGGCGGCGCGCTCTATCACGGATCCGACGGAACGCTTGATGACAAGATGGGCAAGGCCGTGGTTATCATGGACTACATATCAAGGCTTTCGGAGTTTTATTACTTTAATACTATCAACTAGGGGTCCGAACGTGAAAAAGATGAAAAGACGCGATGTTTTAAAATCACTCATGATGCTGGGCGGTTTGGTGACGGCGCCGCAGCTTTTCTGGAACCGGCGCGCGATGGCCATGACTTCCCCGACGCCAAGCCGGTTGGGTGAACTTCGCAGCGTTGTTCTGGACAACATAGAGTACGCCGCGCCGTCGGTAATGCCTCAGTACATTCATATTTTTCTTTACGGCGGCCCTTCGGAACTGGCCGGTAACCTGTCCAACATAGACGAAATCAACGCGAACTCCCAGACGCCTTACCCATCCTATTTTGATTCGGGTGAATCCAGCAACGTGATAACAGCCAACGGTTTCTGGGGGCCGGATGGCAGCGGCGGCAACTCCGCGGGCGGAGACATAATGGAAGAACTGATTGCCGCTGGGGACATGTCCATTTACCGCACCATCAACAGGATAAGAGACGACAATAAGGGACACGGAACAAGCGTAGCCCAAAACCTGGTCGGCAACGTGGATACAAACAACCCCGGAATAGCAACGGTTCTGGCGGCTGTTATGGCGGCGAATAATCCTTTTGATAAGGATGTTAGCGAGATGATATTGCCTTTCGTCACCTTTGAGGGCGAATCGATCGTTTTCAATATCGGGAACCTCAGCGTTCCGCTTTCGTTCAAGTCTTTTGCGCTTGATTCCAACTTTAATAATCCCTACCAGCGCGTGGAAAACCGTAACTTGGGGGCCTACGACGCTGACATTGAGTCTCTTTCAAGAAGTATTTCGTTGTCCCACGGTGACAGGTACGCCCAGGTCAACAACGCATTTGACAAAAGAGCCGAACTGGCGGCCTTCATTGAAAGTAATTTTAACGCAGAGATCGTAAACGGGAATCTGCCCTATCATCCCGATTACCCCACGCCCGGCGGCGATTGGGAATCTGATACGGATGCGGCGCCTTCGGGGGCCTCCAACGAAGGCCAACTGGTCTATCCGAATACCAACTTCGGGAACAGGCTGAAGGCGGCCGTAAGTCTGGCCATCACGAATCAGGATACTCTTTTCATCAACATGGGAAGCGGCGGCCTCGGAGGTTGGGACGACCATTCCGAATCCATCGGTAATTATTCAGGCAGGATTCAGAGTTTGATGGCGGCGATACGCTGCGCCGTCAAACATATGAAATGGACAACCCCCCAAAAACGTAACCTCTTCGTCAACGTATTCGGCGACTTCGGTAGAAACGTT
>BTTC01000166.1:0-4709 GCA_036244935.1 bacterium
AGCAGGGTGGCGACCGCGGTCAGGAAAGTGCTGTCCCTTGCCGAGGCAGGGAATAAAGAGCAGGCGCAGACTGAGCTGAAAAAGGCGCAATCGCTCATAGACGCGGCGGCGACGAAGGGTATTCTTCACCGCAATACCGTAGCCCGCAAGGTGGCGCGAATAGCGCGCAGGGTTGCCGGGCTGATGGGCTGACCGCGCACGTACCATTGTTATAGAATAATCATCCCCCGCTCCGGTCTTTTCGTATGATTTTTGCACAAAACGAAGCTGTGATCTGAAGTAGCCGCCATGCCAAGGGATTACCTGATATTCGTCGGCGGCAAATTTGTAAAGACTTCAATATCACACGAAGTGAAAGCCGCGTACGATGGGCGGCTGGTCGGCGCCGCGTACCTCGCAACGGTCAAGGAGATGGAAGAAGCCGCAAACGCGGCCGTGTCCGCTTTCAGGAAAACCGGCAGGATGCCGCCTTACGAGCGGTCGGACGTTTTAGAAAAAATCTCCGCCGGAATAGAAAACCGCATGGAAGAGATCGTCGGAATACTTTCCGCCGAGGCCGGCAAGCCGGTAAAAGCCGCACGGCAGGAGCTCCAACGCTCCGTTTTCACATTCCGGTACGCGGCGGAGGAAGCGCGCAGGATAACCGGCGAGATCATACCGCTGGACGCGCACGTATCGGGCAAAGGCCACGCATGTTTTGTAAAGAGATTCCCGATCGGCCCGGTATTCGGCATTACTCCGTTTAATTTTCCCATGAACCTCGTAGCGCACAAAGTCGCCCCGGCTATTGCGGCCGGCAATCCGATAGTTATAAAGCCCGCTTCCAAGACGCCGCTTACCGCGCTTATCCTGGCTGAGATTGTTGCGGAATCCGGCTGGCCCGAAGGTGGATTCTCCGTCGTCCCGGCTCCACCTGAACTTGCAGAGAAGGCGGCGGCGGACGATCGTTACAATATGCTTACGTTTACCGGCTCTCCAAAAACTGGCTGGCGGCTAAAGAAGATAGCCGGTAAAAAGAGGGTAACGCTTGAACTGGGCGGCAACGCCGGAGTGATCGTGGATGACAGCGCAGATCTGGAAGACGCCGCAGCGCGCATCGCGGCGGGCGGTTTCGGGTATGCGGGGCAGACCTGCATTTCCGTTCAGCGGATATTCGTTCATGAAAAGGTTTACGACCGTTTCAGGAAAAAGTTTCTGGGTATGGTCAAAGTTCTTAAAATCGGCGATCCGCTGGACGAATCGACCGACGTGGGGCCGCTTATAACCGAAGTTGAGGCAAATAGAGTGCGGGACTGGGTGGACGAGGCGGTCAACTCCGGTGCGAAACTCCTTTGCGGCGGCAGTATGGAAAAGGGTTCGCTGATGGAGCCGACCGTGCTGGAAAACTGTTCGCCGGAGATGAAGGTGAACTGCCATGAGATATTTGGTCCGGTAGTTACGTTAACGCCGTTCAACGACATGGAAAAGGCAATCGAGATGGTGAACGATTCCGAGTACGGCCTTCAGGCGGGAATCTTTACGAGAGATTTGAATTTTGCGTTCATGGCGTGGGAAAGACTGAGCGTGGGCGGCGTAAACGTGGGCAATGTACCGACGTTCCGCGTTGACCACATGCCGTACGGCGGCGTTAAACTTTCGGGGCTTGGCCGCGAGGGGATTAAATACGCCATCGAGGAAATGACCGAGCTGAAAAATATGGTTATTAAACTGCCCTTATGATTTGCGCCGTGAATGACTGCGTTGCGTAGGAACTCTTTTGTAAATCGCCGACCGGCGGTTAAAATATCAGTATGAACCATGACGTATGAATTCCTGCAGCCGGAGAGGGTGTATTGATAATACTCTGTTTCGGACTAATGCCTTTCCGGAGATAAACCAATGGCGGCTTATACTTATAGCGGTATCGAGAACCTGGAAATAATGGAGGAGGCCAGGAACTACAACAAGTTCCTGATTGATATGGTGCAGTCGGATATAAGCAAAGGAGATCGTATCCTGGATTTTGGAGCCGGAACCGGAACGTTCGCCATACCGTTGACTTCGCTCGGCTATAACGTAATATGCGTCGAACCCGACCCAAATCTTTCGGCAAGGCTGAACAGCCTGTCCGTTTCCGCGGTCAACGACATAGACGACATACCCGATAACAGCATCGATGGTATTTATGCCCTTAACGTTCTTGAGCATATCAAGGACGATGCTTTTGCCGTAAACCGTTGGTACGACAAACTGAAGCCAGGAGGCAGGCTGATGGTTTACGTGCCCGCCTTCAAGATATTGTTTACCAGCATGGACTACAAAGTGGAGCACCTTCGCCGGTATAGACGCAAAGACCTTACTAAAATAATCCGCGATACCGGCTTTCAGGTAACCGATGCTGCTTACATTGACAGTCTTGGTTTTTTTATCACCCTTTTTTTTCGCTTGATCGATAATGGAAAAGGCATAATTAGCAAAAAGAAAATGAGAATTTATGATCGCTTTTTGTTTCCAATCAGTAACCGCATTAACTTTATTACTAGATCGTTTTTTGGAAAAAACCTCATGATAAAAGCCATCCGGCCATGAACGGCGTACTTGGTTCGTAAAAGACGGGGATTTATGGAGTGTTGATCATCGACGCTGTTGCAGTGATAAAAACGGCAATTGGATTGAAAATGGGAGGAGAGCGTGAAAATCTTCAGTAGATTGATAACGGGATTTTTTATCGGCGCAGTTTTTGTTCTGGTAGCCGCGCCACGTGCGGAACCGCTTACGATTTTGCAGGAAAACCTGATCGGCGTGAACACGAAGCTGACCGTTGTGGTATCGGATTTCAAGCCGGACGGGTTGCTGACAAATGAAAGCGTTCAGTCCATGGTGGAAAAGCAGCTTATCTCATCCGGTTTTGAGATCGTATCGGCCAGCACGCCCCCACCGCTGGTTATGGTAAATGTAAACATAGTTAAATCTGTGGACGGGGCGGGCGGCGCAACCGATTATTTTGTGGATATAAACGTTTATAACCTCACAACGATCCAAACCGAATACAAACTCCGCAAAGGAACGGTCTGGAACATCGGCGCCTACAAGATAACGCCTGGGAAAAATTTTCCGCTCGGCGTAGAAGAAACCATACGCAGGATGGTCAGGTATTTTGTTGGTGATTTTTTTACCGCCAACCCGAACCTGCCGACTGCGGACATCGGACAGCAATAAGAAAACCTCGAACCGGCCCGCTGCCCCGTATGGCGTTACGCCGTGCCGCTTCTCCTTTGCGTGTATAATCGTCGGATGCAAAAAAAGAGGATAGGGCTTATCTTCGGAGGCGTATCGCCGGAGCACGAGATATCCATCATTACCTTCGACCAGGTATTTAAAAATATCAACAGGGAAAAGTACGATCCCGTGCCCATATACATAACGCCGGATGGCGACTGGGTATGCGATGACCGCCTTAAGGATGTAACGCGCTACAGCGAGATTTTTACCGGCAGTAAATCCGACTTGCGGCGGTTCAACAGAAAAATCCTTCCGCCGTATCCGCTGCGGCACGAAACCGGCGGGTTTTTTAAAAAAATGCTGGATGACAAAATAGAAATAGACGTCGCTTTTCCTTTGGTCCACGGGTCGGGCGGAGAGGACGGCTCGCTTCAGGGACTTCTGGAACTGGCGGACATCCCATACGTGGGAGCCGGCATCGGCGCAAGCGCGGTGGGTATGGATAAAATACTGCAAAAACAGATACTCGCCTCGGCAGGATTGCCTCTGGTTCATTTCACCTCTTATCTGAAATCACGAATTGAATCTGAACACGAGGCGGTTCAAAAGGAGATCATAGAAAATTTTCGGTTTCCCGTATTCGTTAAACCGGCTTCGGCAGGGTCGTCGGTGGGTATAACAAAGGTGGACTCGCCGGATTTTTTGGCCGTGGCGCTGGACGAAGCATGTAGGTACGACCGTAAACTGATTATCGAGCAGTCCGTAGAAAATCCACGGGAGATAAACTGCGCCGTGATAGGTGACGATGAAAGCGTAACGACCTCGGTATGCGAGGAGGTTTTCAGCGAAGGTTTTCTGGATTACCGCCAAAAATATCTGAAAGGCGCAAAAAAGGGCGGCGTCGCTGACAGCCGGGCCGGCGGCATGGAGAGCGTCGTACGAACGATACCGGCAGACGTCGACGAAAAGGTAGCCGCCATGATTCACGAGCTGACGCGGCGGACATTCCGCGCGCTTGACTGCTGCGGCATGGCGCGCGTAGATTTTCTTATGGACGAATCGGGCGATGTGACTATAACGGAACTTAACTCCATACCCGGATCGCTGGCATTTTACCTGTGGGAAAAAAGCGGTTTGCCTTTTACGGAACTTTTGGACAGGCTTATCGATTTCGCCTTTTCAACCTACCGCCGTAAAAAGATGCTGAGAAAAGGGTCAGATTTCAACGCCGTAAAGCGCTATCTGAAAAGCAAGCAGTCAGCGGCAGGGTAATCGGCCCGGTTTTGCACTATCAACGCTTGTAATGGCTCCCCTGTATCCATGGTAAAGCAATATGCTTTAAACGTAATAAGGGGATTTGATAAACGGCAATCTCCACGAACAATGATCTTGGAGATAGTTTTTCTACAGGTCTCTAGCGATAAATTAACGGTTGATGATAACCCTGAAGTCTTTTCCGGTCTTGAAAAACGGTACTTTTTTAGGCGGCACGTAAACCTTTTCGCCGG
>BTTC01000167.1:0-4662 GCA_036244935.1 bacterium
TGTCAGCGCCGCCGGAATCGGCCACCTTTTTGTAAAGTTCGGCGGCCTTTTCAAGCTCCCCTTTCCTTAACAGCAGATGAGCCTGATAGAGTTCCCCCACGCGATTGGCGGCGGTTCCTGAAAATCGCTTGTTGAGATCCAAAAGCGACCGGGCGGTTTTTTCCGGATCAGCGGAAGCGGTTTCTCCATCGACGGGATAATCTTTCGGATAATCCTTCAAGGTCAAATATAATTCACGCTGTCCTTTCCCTTCCGTTTGACCGCGATAATAAAAAACGGCGATGGTAACGAAGGCAGTCAAAACGACGGCGATTATCGGCGCAAAAGCTTTCATCTTGTTATCCATGGACCATTCGTAGGCGCGCTGCCAGAAACTCTGAAACTGGTCCGGCGATTTCAAGTCCGTCCTTTTCTTTATCCGCTTATAGTGAGCCACAACATGCCTCCGCCTGAGTTTGTGAATTGGCCATGATTTCTACTGCCTGCTCCTTTGTAAGACCCGCTCCCCGTATGATGCGAAGCGCGGTTTCGTGATTTATCAAATCTGACGGCTTATGCGCGTCCGAACTGAAAATAAGGGTTGCCCCATGTTCTGTCCCCATGCGTACCAGATGCCCGTTCGCAAAGCTGTGCCCTTTGCGTCCGCTTATCTCCAGCGCCACCTTTGCGGCGGCGGCATTTTGCGCGGTTTCAGGTTTGATGAGACCCGGATGGGCCAGAATGTCCGCGCCCGCGTCTATTGCCGCTTCGTTTGTGCCGGGTTCGACCGGCTCCACGACGGTTTCGCCGTGGACAAGTACGATACGCGCGCCCGCGCCCCTCGCCGCCTTTACCACGTCCGCTATTTTACCCGGCGTCACATGCGTAACTTCCACGCCGGGGATCACCCTGCATTCATGTTCGTCATCCTCGCTGAAGCGGACGATGGCCTCCGCTACCTGCGTCACGTTTGATTGGTCAACGTGATCGGTGATGGCAATATACCGGCAGCCGATGGATTCCGCCCTGCGGGCAAGCTCGGCGGGCAGAAGTACGCCGTCGCTGAAGATACTGTGCATGTGCAGGTCTATCATGGGCAAACAGCGTAAGCCAACCTCTGCCGTATGTCCAGATAAATGAGTTATGGGCGATGAAGTTTCATCCTTTACAGCATCATGATCGTGGAATAAACTTAACGTAGGGAGGAAAAACATCAACCTTTATTACGAAGAGGCGTAAATGGTCTTGAATGCCAATGCTGCCCATGCGGGGCCCGAAATGGATATGGAAAAATACGGCTCATGGCTTGAAGAGCGTGATGAAGCGGGCAAAACGATAAAGAAGAGCTGTTTCGTTACCATATCACGCGAATACGGATGCGACGGTTATCCCCTTGCGAACAATTTGCGCGAGCTTCTGAACAACCGGCAAAAAAGTGCATGGCTGGTATTCAGCCATCCGATAATGGAAAAAATGATTGAAGACGAAAACCTGGGGGCGCCGCTTATTCTTTCCATAAGCGAACAAAGATACTCTTTCGTAAACTGGTTCATCGACGGTATCGTGCCGGATTATCTGCAATCACCCCAGTCAAAGGCCTTCGAACGCATGAAAACGCTGATTCTGAACCTGGCCGGAAAAGGAAACTGCATAATCCTGGGCGGCGGAGCGTCCATCATAACCCGCGAGATAGACTCTTCAAAGTTTTGCGGGGTACACATCAGGCTTATAAGTTCCCACGAAAACCGCGTGAAAAGGATAATGAAAAGATTCAGGCTGGACAGGGGCGAAGCGGAAAAACAGGTAGAAAAAAAACAGTACGCCAGGGCCAAGTTCGTCGAATCCTTTACTGGTCGTACCGCAGCGGACCCGACCCTTTACCACCTGATTATTAATAACGACCTTAACGGCCCCGACACGATGTCCGAGACCATATTTTCCTACATGAAGCTGAAGGGCATGATTTAATAAAACAAAATTTCTTGAAAATAAACCAGGGAGCAAATTCATGAAAGCGGTGGCGGTTAATCCTGCAAAAAAGACGCTTGACCTTATCGATGCGCCGCCGCCGGAAATCGGTGGTAAAACGGAGGTCAGACTTAAAATACTCGAAACCGGGATATGCGGCACGGACCGTGAAATCTGTCAATTCGACTACGGTACTCCGCCGGACGGCAGCGATTACCTTATCCTGGGCCACGAATCGCTTGGAGAGGTGGTTGAAACGGGCTCGGCCGTAAAAGGTTTTAAAGTCGGAGACCTCGCGGTGCCCACGGTACGCAGAGTCTGCCCCGGATGCGTAAGCTGCGACAACGACGAATCGGATATGTGCTTTACGGGAAACTTCAAGGAACGCGGCATAGGCGGACTGCATGGATACATGTCGGAGATGGTTGTGGAAGATGAAAGCAACATGGTCAACATTCCCCACGAACTGCGCCCCAGCGCGGTGCTGCTTGAACCTTTATCCATCACCATGAAGGCGCTAGCGCAGATCGACTCGATACAGCGCAGGATGCAATGGAAAGGCCGCAGGGCTCTCGTATTCGGCGCCGGGCCGATAGGAACGCTCGCCGCGCTGGCGTTTGTCAACCGAGGTTACAAAACGTGGATATACTCGCGCATCCATGAAAACGGCATGGCGAAACCGCTCATGGAACAGGTCGGCGTCGGCATGATTTCATCGTTCGATTACGATGTAGATGGTTTGCTTTCCGGGTTCGGGGAGTTCGATATTATCCTCGAAGCGACGGGAGCCAGCCAAACGGCGTTTGAAATGATTAAAACGCTCGCCTTGAACGGGATATACGTTTTTACCGGAATCCCCGGTAAACAACAGCTGTTCAGTTTCAACGGAACGGAGGCGATGCGCAGCATAGTGTTAAAGAATCAGATACTGGTGGGAACGGTAAACTCAAACCTATCGGCGTTTGAAGACGGCAAAGCCAATCTCCTGGATTTTGAAAATAAATTCCCCGGCGTTACGCCCAACCTGATTACGCAGCGCGTTTCCTATGATGAAGTGATTCCGCACCTGCTGGAAAGAAAAAAAGGGGAGATAAAAACCATCCTGTCATGGTGAGCCGTGAGCTTGTCGAAGGATTGAACTACGACGATCGGCTCCTTGCTTCGCTTTAACTTTGCCCGCAGCGTCCATTTGGTACAAAACCCGGCGGACGTTACTCCGTCATGGTTTTTTGTTTTCCGTCCAGCGCGCAGGCAAGGGTGTGCCAGGGGAGCGTGGCGCATTTTGTGCGTGCGGGATATTCGCGCACGCCCATGAAGATGGTCAGTTTCTCAAGGTGGTGATCCCCGGTTTCGGGGTCGAGCTCGCCGAGGATCATTTTGTGGAACTCCTCAAACATCAGTCTGGACTCCGTAACCGTCTTGCCCTTTAAAAATTGCGTCATCATGGAGCAGCTCGCCTTGCTGATCGCGCACCCGATACCCTTAAAAGATATATCCCTTATGACGCCGTCATCGCCCACGTCAAGGTATAGCGTCAGCTTGTCGCCGCAAAGCGGGTTGTGTCCGTCGCACGAGTGTGACGGGTTTTCGATTTCGCGAAAATTTCTGGGCTTGCGGTTGTGATCCAGTATGACCTGCTGGTACAGCTCCGATTTATAGGACATCAGTCGAAAATTCTTATGACCTCATGGATGCCGGCGGCAAGTTTGTCGAGTTCCTCGAATGTGTTGTAAAAGGAAAACGATGCGCGGGTGGTTGCCGGTACGTTGAAGCGGTCCATGGTCGGCTGCGCGCAGTGGTGCCCCGCCCTTATGGAAACCCCTTCTGCATCCAGGACCGTTCCGACGTCGTGCGGGTGCGCCTGCTCCAGCACAAACGAAATTATGCTTGCCTTATCTTTGGCCGCGCCGATTATTTTTAGACCTTCGATTTCCAGCAAGAGCTGCGTGGCGTAATCCAGAAGCTCCTTTTCGTAAAGCTGTATTTTATCCTTGCCGACGCCGTTTATGTAGTCGATGGCCGACCCAAGCCCGATAACCTGCGCGATAGGCGGCGTGCCCGCCTCGAACCTGGCGGGCGGCGCGGCGAACTCCGTTTTATTTATCGTCACGTAATTGATCATCTCACCGCCGGTTACGTACGGCGGCATCGATTCAAGGATTTCCATTTTTCCGAAGAGTACGCCCAAGCCGGTCGGGCCGTACATTTTGTGCGCGGAAAATGCGTAGAAATCGCAATCGATATCCCGCACGTCTATTTTCATGTGCGGCGCGGCCTGCGCGCCGTCTATAAGAACTTTCGTATCACCACCCGATTCACGCGCAAGCTCCGTAATTTCCTTTACCGGATTTACGCTGCCCAGCGCGTTGGATATGTGGCAAACGGATACCAGTTTCGTTTTTTCACACAGAATCTTTTTATATTCGTCCATGATAAGTTCGCCGCGGTCGTTAACGGGTATGACCTTGAGTTCCGCCCCGATCTCGCGGCAAAGCACCTGCCACGGGATGATGTTCGCGTGGTGCTCGATGTTGGAAATTACAATATGGTCGCCGCGATTTATGAACTTGCGCCCATAGCTGTACGCAACCAGATTTATGGATTGCGTGGTGCCGCTGGTGAATATTATACGGCGGGAGTCGCCCGCGTTTATGAACTCCGCCGTCTTTGCGCGCGCTTCCTCGTAGTAATCCGTGGCATTAACGCTTAACTTGT
>BTTC01000168.1:0-4629 GCA_036244935.1 bacterium
CGGCAAAAAAACGGATGCCGGGTATGCGGTACATATCAAAGCGGAGGAGCTGGCGGAATATTTTCTTGAAAATGCCGACAACCTCGCACCCGGCGCTCAAAGAACAAAAGAGCTGAAAAACGCTCTGTTCGCGGATGTTTTTTACCCGGTAAAAAATCTGGCGCAAAGAAGGATCGACGTGGGGGATATGCCTGATTCATATCTGCAAAGGCAAATCATGGGGCACCCAACGGCCGGATTGTATTATCCCGTGCTGGTTGACGCGGGCCGCTGGTTTGCCGCAGCCGGCAATCATAAAGCGTCATACGGCTATTACATGAAGGCGCATAAAAAAGACAGGTTAAGGATCGACGCGCTCGCGGGCGCGGCCGTTTCTGCGCTGAAGCTCGGCTTATTAGAAAAAGGGGCGGGACACTATATGGAACTTTTGAAAATTGCCTCTATCCTGGATGAGAAACCGGCGCAAACGCTTGAATCTTACATCCGCGACGGATGCGGTCTTTGCGAAAAACTTCCGCTTGAAACGAATATGGAACTTGCGCGCCTGCTGGTGAGCGCGCAAAAGTGGGACGAGGCGGCGGCCGTATATAAAGGTATCGTCGAAAGTTTGCCGCAGTGGACGCGGATCATGGACGACCTGAAAAACGGAAAAACCGTGAGGCTTGCCGATGCGGTGGGAACCTTGATGGCGGGGGAACTGGAGAATTTAACCTTGCGTGAGATGGAAAGCATTCTTCAAACATTCGGCATACGGCTGTTTCATCCCGGTGAATTGTTTGGTGAAAATTATGGCTCCGATGTGGAAATCGCAATCGAAAGCATTCCGAAGATTTCGCGGCGATATTATATTCCGAATTACATCTCGGAGTCGCTGCCGGCGCGCGCGGTCATCAAGCTGCCGGATAATGAGGCAATCTCCAGCTCGTCATATTACGGATCGGGGTATGTGGCGGTTACGATTGCCGACGGTAAGGCATCGGCAGAAAAATTTTATACAGATAACCTTAACGGCGGCGGCGGGAATTCCGAACTTATCGGAATAATAAACAGCCTGAAAACAGGCGATAAAATCGTGCTGGCAAGGGTTTCGGCAAAACCTGTAAAACTGGATGCCGGATGGATCGAGGCGCTATCAACCATCGGGATTAAACCCGTAACGCTTAAAGGAAAAATATCCGGTCATGCCCTTTACGCCATAAAGGGATTTCATACGACGGGCGGCGCAAGGAGCTGGACCGGATTTGAGGGGATAAGGAAGGTTTTAATATCGTCCAACATGAGCCTAATAGAAAACGCCGCGGGCCGATTACTGGTAATCTCCGGTGAGGGAGATGGAATATCAGTGGAGTATCGCAACCTCCCTCTGAGTAAGCGCCCTTCGATAAACTCAGGATGACAATAGGGGACACCGCAAACGGCCCCCTCCTTGTAAACCAATGAGGGGATTTGTGATATGAACGGCAATCTTCGGTAGTGCATCAGTTTGAATATACGCACATGAAGAAAGCGGTTTTTGTAATAATCCTCCCCTTGCGCGAGCAGGCTGTCCGAATTTTGGGGTCCACCTCTAACGGCCACAAATCACTCGCGCGCTTTTTTACGTGACCGGGTTGAGTGCCTTGTTAGGCATTATTGTTTTCCGCGTCGCTTATTTCTGCGTTCCTGCGCAATTCTTAAGCGCTCAGGTTCTGTATAGATTCTCTCCAGTAAAGCACATGTGAAGTCGAGCAGATCCGCAGCGTCGTCTGCTGACAATGTACCAGCATGAGCACCATCGTTACCGTCTTCTCTTACGCAGGTAGATAAATTTCTCAGTGCTTCTGGGAGATATTCGTTATCAAATAGCCATGGAAGCCTTAACCCCAAATCACGCCTAGTTCTTCGATTAAGTCTTTCGACTTCTTCCTTCGGTAGCATTTCTTTTGTTGCCAAATCAATGCATAGTCGGAACATAGCTCCGGCTGCATTGTTACAGCCTAATGAGATACAAGTAGCGCCCTCACGAAACACGGCTTCAACATTTTCCGGTACATGCTCCGGTGGCTTTGTCTTCACCGTATCTTTTAGGCTGACAAAGCTTTCTATATTGACATAGCGATTTACTGCCTCCTTGATATTAAGAAGCCCAGTTCCTCGGACGTATTTGTAATCGCCGTCGACACTTTCTGAAACGATAAAGATTGTAGATCGCTGACATTGGCGACAAACACAAAATGTTTCATACCAACGCTGCCAGTCGTATTTAATCTTGACCACGATGGCTTGCATAAGATCGAAAGTGATCTTGTTTGCACCACATCTGGGGCAATCTGCTACTAATTCTGCCATAGTGTCAAAAACTCCTTCTCTATCTGTGATGCTAAGTGATACCCAACAATTAATATCCTACATTCAACCGGCAAGTGCACCACATAGTTTATCAAAGACCTCGGTAAGAGGTGGACCCCAAAATTCGGACAGCCTGCGAGCACAAGGGGAGCTTTCGATAACCTGCCAGACTTTGCATCAAACATCCTCCCCTTGCGCGAGCAGAAGGGGAGGTGGCTGCCGCAGGCAGTCGGAGGGGTTTTCTACTTCGGCTTCGCCTCGTGCAAACTCGGTATTGCCTATTTTTAGGTAACCTCGTTTTCCCTTGTTTAAATAGTGTTATGGACACCACCCCATGGACGTGAGCCGAGGAGGGGATGTTTGCCGTGAATCAGATTTTTGAGGGATTAGACAATTTGGAATTTTCAAACTGATGCACTATCTGATATTCAGACCTTGGAAGATCTATCGTATCTGCTAGAATTTGAAGCGCTATAAAAGGCGCGGTCAGGTTTTTATATCAAGCGCAATGCCTAAAAGCTCGTCGGCCGTTTTTACGGTTTTGGCGTTTGCGGCGTAGGCGTGTTTGGTAATGATCAAGTCCACTATCTCTTTGGTCAGGTCCACATTCGAGCTTTCAATCGAACCCGGCATCAGAGCGCCGCGTCCGCCGCTGCCCGGAGCGCCGGTTATGGGAGCGCCGCTGGGGGCGGACTCAAAAAAGACGCCTCCATCTCCGGCAATCAAACCCGAAGGGTTATTGAAACGGGCAGTTTCGATGATGCCGAGCAAGGTTTTTTGTCCGATCTGTCCACTTTGCCCATTCAGCGTGGCTGTCACCCTGCCGTCACGACCAATGGAGATCGATTGCGCGTCTGCCGGGATGGTTATTCCCGGTATCAGCACGTTACCGGCTGGGTCCGCCAGCCTGCCCTGGTTATCCGTGCTGAAGTTGCCCAGCCTTGAATACCCCGTCCTTCCGTCCGTGGTGGTTAAGCGGAAGAACCCAGCTCCCTCGATTGCAATATTAAAAGGGTTGGCGGTAAAGATCGCCGCTCCCTGTAAACTGGATCGCTGAACTGCGGCTGTTTTTGCGCCGCCGGAGGCCGAACTTTGAATTACCGCCCTGCCGCTGCGGAATCCGGGCGTATTTACGTTTGCGATGTTGTTTGCGGTTACGCGAATCCTGTCCGCGTTTACCCGCATCCCCGAAATACCCGTGTATATGCTAAAAATCATGGTGCTGTCTACCTCACCTACCATTATATCGGTAAAATCCTCCAAAAGTTTAATTTCAACAAAAAGTTATCAAGAAAAAACGGCATTATCCGAATAAGAGTAAGGTGGAATTCGGGTAGCGAAGCTGCCGGGAATGAGGTTACTGGAATCTGATGGATATTGAGTTTGCGCGGGTCGCAAACCAAGTGAGATTAAGGCTAGGGAAACAAATGGAGAACTCTGCAGGGAAAGCGGAGGGAAACAATTTAAAACAAGGAGGACGCAATGGCTTTAAGAGTATTTAACAACTTATTTTCGACTACTGCTCAGAGGCATCTTTCCAACAACAACGCCCGACTGAGAACCTCTCTGGAGAGGCTGTCGTCTGGTTTAAGGATCAACAGGGCGGCGGATGACGCCGCTGGGCTGGCGATCTCCGAGGCGTTGCGTGCGGACATCAGATCCCTTAACCAGTCAAGCAGGAACGCAAACGACGGAATCAGCCTTATAAACACGGCGGAAGGCGCGCTTGGAGAACAGGCGGCGATTCTGGTCAGAATGCGCGAGCTTGCGTCGCAGTCGGCCACGGGAACAGTCGGTTCCGCCGAGAGACGGACAATCGACCGCGAGTTCCAGGCTCTTATGGAGGAAATCGACCGTATCTCGGCTGTTGCGGAGTTTAACGGCCAGTTTCTGGTTAACGGAGCGCTGGATTCCAGCGTAGTTTCCGCAAGCCGCGTGCAGATTCAGATCGGTATTCAGGCTACCGTAAACGACAGGATAGATCTGAACTCGGCTGTGGCTCTACAGGCCATTACATCATCCGGTATGAGTATAGACACCCAGAATGTGCTGACCGCCGCCGCGTCGCTGACGGCGCTCAGTTCTCTCGATTCGGCGATAGCCACGGTTACGGACGGCCGCGGTCGTCTGGGAGCGGTGCAGAACCGCCTTGTGCATACGCTTGCAAACCTCGCAGTGGCGACGGAAAATCTTATATCGGCGGAATCGCAGATAAGGGACGCCGACTATGCAAAGGAGATATCGGAATTTACCAAAAATCAGATACTGGTGCAGTCCGCTACCGCGATACTCGCGCAGGCG
>BTTC01000169.1:0-4621 GCA_036244935.1 bacterium
AACTCCTTCGACATTGTTACGCCGGACGGCCAGCCGGTTAGATGGGCGCTTAATTTGCTGGGAAACGCAAAACTCGATGACCGCGTATACGGCCCCGAGCTGACGTTTCGTTTATGTGAACGATCCGCGCGCGAAAATATAAAAATCTTTTTATACGGCAGCACCACGGAAGTTGTTAATCGCCTCAGGGATCGACTTCAGGAAAAAATTCCGGCGTTGCGAATCGCCGGCGTACAGCCATCCCGTTTCAGGCCGCTTACCGAGGAGGAAGACCGGCAGGACGTCGAGATGATTAACAATTCCGGTGCGCGGATATGTTTTGTGGGTCTTGGATGTCCACGGCAGGAAAGATGGGCGTTTGAGCATAGGGGCCGCGTGAACGCCGTTATTGTTGCGGTCGGCGCGGCCTTTGATTTCCATGCGGGCTTGCTGCGCCAGGCGCCGCCGTTGATGCAGAAGTGGGGGCTTGAGTGGCTTTTTCGTCTTTGCGTTGAACCGAAAAGATTGTGGCGCAGGTATTTTTCCACAATACCGGTTTTCCTGTACCTTATAACCCTGCAGATACTGCACCTGAAAAATTTTGAAACCGAAAAATAATGGGCGGCGTACTATCCGCGCTGGCGGACAGCCTGATAAACCTCGATTTCAATCTTGATAATTCCCCCTAGTCTTGCCACGGAGTTACCTTGTCTCCCCTCCTTCACAATAAGGAGGGGTCGCCGGAGCGCAAGCAACGGCGGGGGTGGTTTCCCTATTGTCACTCTGAGCTTGTCGTGGTTCGTCCTTCGACAAGCTCAGGATGACAACTCACCATGACAAGTATTAGAAAACCCCTTGTATATTGCCGGCAAGGAGTCTACTAGTTAAAAATATGTTTAAAACGATGTTGACGTGGCAGACCGTAGTCCCCTTGTGCTCACGCAAAGGGAGGATTTTACAAAAACCGTTTCCGTAGATGTGTCGATTCAAACTGACATACTACCTATTACCCTGCGCGCTTTCCAAAAACCACCGGTTCGTGATACCATTCGCCGGTGCGCCGTTTGGATATCTCTGGTAAAGCTTCCCCAAAAAACTTCCGATACGTACAGGTAAGCCTATGCAATCAAGGAACGTACTTGTAACCGGCGGCGCGGGATACATCGGAGCTGTTTTGTGCGGGAGGCTTTTGCGTTCCGGCTGGCGCGTTACCGTTTACGACCGCTTTTTTTTCGGCAAGGGTGCGGTCGCGCACATTAAAAATCACCCCCGGTTGACGATAATCGAAGGGGATATTCGTGATACGAAAAAAATATCGCCGCTCATAGAGCCGGGCATGTCGATCGTTCATCTCGCCTCTTTGTCAAACGATCCATCCTGCGATCTTGACCCCGAATGGTCGGTTCAGATAAATCACGAGGCAGCCGTCAGTCTGGCGAAGGCTGCGAAAACCAAAGGCGGATCCCGTTTCATATTCTCGTCTTCGTGTTCGGTTTACGGAAGCGGCGGCGGCGAGCCGTTAAAGGAAGCCTCGCCGTGCAATCCGGTTTCGCTTTACGCAAAGCTGAAACTCAAAACCGAAACAGAGCTGCTTGGGATGTCGGACAAAACCTTTTGTACGGTTATCCTGCGGCAGGCGACGATCTTCGGCTTTTCGCCGAGGATGCGTTTTGATCTGGCCGTAAACCAGATGACCATGCACGCGCTTACAAGACGAAAGATATTCGTACTTGGCGGCGGCCTTCAGTGGCGCCCCTTTGTGCACGTAAGGGACGCGGCGGCCGTGTTCCAAAAGACGCTGGAATTGGAACCGGATAAACTTCGTGGAGAAATTTTCAACATGGGTAACGAACGGTACAACTTCCGAATAGTGGACCTCGCCCGCAGCGTCGCGGAGGAACTAGGCGGCGTAGAGGTGGAAATCGCCCCCGAGGACCCGGACAAAAGAGATTACCGGGTTGATTTTTCCAAAATAAAAAATCTGCTCGGTTTCAATCCGCAGGTGAGTATTGCGGAGGGCATCAACGAGGTTGCGTCTTTCATCCGTCAAAATCCTGAGCGCGATTACAACACGGGAGAGTTCTTCAATATTAAAAAGCTGATGGAACACCTGAAACCGCCGTCAGGAAACGGAGGCAGACCGGCTGGTGAAAAAATAACGGCGCCGGCCAAAAACCATGAAGCGGAAAATTTTGATATAACGCAACCCGTAAAACGCGTCGGCAGCGCATCAGTTTGAAAATTCCAAATCTATACATAGCGCTTCAAATTTTGGCAGATACGATAGATATTTAAGCAGGTCTGAATATAAACATTTTACCTTTGTACATCGTATCCATGGTAGAGCAATATGCTTTAAATAATCCATTCGATAAAAAGCAGTAAAACCGCAAACGCCAGAAGAATCTGAAAGCGCTCCACGTATGAAGTAAAGCGCGTGGATGTGATGTCGCTTTTGTCCAGATTGTGAATTGATTCGATTATCGGCGTTATATCCATCCCGCCGTTTTGCGAAGAGACGAAAACCGCGTCCGTATAAAGCGCGATCTCGTGAAGCTGCGCGCTGTTTTGACGGGTCAGGATTATCTCGCCGCGCGCATCTTTTTTGTACCCGATAAGCGATCCGTTTTTATCCCTCATCGGAATCGGCGCTCCCTTATCGGATCCCAAACCCAGCGTGTAGATCTTCACCCCTTCTTCCGCCGCCTTTTTCGCTTCGCTTATCGGATCACCCTCGTGGTCTTCGCCGTCCGTTACCAGCACCACGACTTTTGACTTTGTTACGCTTCCACTGAACGACGCGACCCCCTTTCGGATGGCGCCGGATATATCGCTGCCGCCTCTTTGTACCGAATTGAAACCCGCCCCGTTCAAAAACATCTTGAACGTGGAAATGTCCCAGGTGAGCGGACACTCGATAGAGCTTCCTCCGGCAAAAAGCAAAAGCCCCAAACGGTCGCCGCCGAAACTGTCCGCAAGCCGTTCGATCTCTCTTTTAGCCTTTGCCAGACGGCTGGGCGGGATGTCTTCCGCCGCCATGCTGTAAGAGGTGTCAAGCGCAACGAGTATATCCACTCCGGCGCGCTTGACCTGCATCGGTTCAACGCCGATCTGCGGCCTTGCAAGCGCGATAATCAAAACGGCCGCGGCGGCGGCAAAAAGCGAAAACTTCCAGCGGCTTAAAGCGACGCTTTTACTTTTAATCAGCTTCGGCAGCGCCCCGGAGCCGGCGAAACGTTGAAGCCTTTTTCCGGCGATGCCGTTAAAGCGGACGAAGAGCAAAACCAGCAGTGGAATACCAAGCAAAAACCACAAAACATCTGGGTTGCCTAACCTCATCTTACGGAAGCGCTCTCAAAAAGAGCTTGGTAAGCATAAACTCCGCGCTTAGAAGTATCAGCACAAGCCATGCCAACGGGCCGAACCGCTCCGTATATTCGTAGTAGACGCGGGATGTGATCTCGCTTTTTTCAAGCCTGTCTATCTCCTCGTAGATTTCAGAAAGTTGCTGTCCGTCCCTCGCCGCATAGTACAGCGCGCCGGTTTTACGCGCAATATCTTTCAAAAGCGCTTCGTCGATCTTGCTTTTCACCGCCACGCGTCTTTTGCCGTAAACGGGATCAACCACGTCCTGATAAAATACGCCCGGCCTGCCTACGCCTATCGTGTAGACCTTTACCTTTTCGGTTATCGCCAGTTCCGTTGCCGTTTCGGGGTCGATTAGTCCGCGGTTGTTTATGCCGTCGGTAAGCAGGATTATTATTTTTGACTTGGCCTTTGAATCCTTTAAGCGGCTTACGCCGTTTGCGATGGCCATGCCGATGGCGGTGCCGTCTTCTACGATCCCGCTTTTAAGCGGCGTGATGAAAGATTTCAGCACGTCGTAATCGACCGTAAGGGGGCACCTGGTAAAGCTCGTACCGGCGAAGACCACCAGTCCTATCCTGTCGTTTCGACGGTTTCCAATGAATTTTTCCATCGCCCTCTTGGCGGCCTCGAGGCGGGTCGGCGCCAGGTCCATGATGTCCATGCTTGTAGAGGTGTCGATGGCAAGCATTATGTCTATTCCGCGGCGTTTAACTTCCTGATGGCCGTGACCCGTCTGCGGACGCGCAATTGCCGCTACCAGCAGCGCAACGGCGAAAACACGGATGTAAAAAGGCGCGTGCCTGAAACGTACTTTCATCGACGCGGAAATGCCGTTTATGACCTTAAGCGACGAAAATCTCACCCCGCTTACAGCGTTGCTACGGGGGCGGAAATAATAAATTACCCAAACGGGCAGCAGAAGCAGCAGTAAAAGGAGATAAGGGTGCGCGAACTTCATAGTTGTGTTTTATAAAAATAATAAAAAACCATAAAAACAAAACTACCATTCCAAGTTGTCTTATATGATCGATAAACTCGAATTTCGAACTCTCTTTAACAAAAATTGATCCTGCTATTGGAATGATATAGCTAAAACCCACAAACCACACTGCAGTGATAAGAGGCCTATAAATAGCAGCTATCAAGGCATCATCCCAGACTCTTTTACTCTCTACAAACTTAGGATGAATTTTTCTATAGGCATTTGAAAACACAAAATGCAGTATGACTAAAACGCCTATTATGAAGACGATGCCTAATATTGTCAGATAAT
>BTTC01000170.1:0-4621 GCA_036244935.1 bacterium
GCCGTCTCGATAGAAGAAGTCCGCGCGGTTATAGATTCTCTTGATATAGGCAGCGGCAGTATACAGCAGTTCGGCGAACCGGAGGACGTGCTTATCAACCTTCCGTCAACAGCCGTCGCTGATCGTACCGACTCCGTGGTTATTGTGACGCGCGCGCTTGAAAAGAAATTCGATAAAGACGCTTTCACGGTGGAGCGCGTTGAGATGGTGGGCCCTAAGGTTGGCAAGGACTTATCGACAAAGGCATTGATGTCGCTGTTGATATCGCTTGTCGGAATACTGATTTATATCTCATTCCGGTTCGAGTACCGATTTGCAGTTGCGGCTGTAGCCGCGCTTGCTCATGATACGCTGATTACAGTGGGCGCGTTTTCGATTGCCGGAAAGGAATTCACCCTGCCGGTTGTGGCGGCGCTGCTCACCGTTATCGGATATTCGCTTAACGATACAATCGTGGTCTTCGACCGCACACGCGAGAACCTGCGTTTAAAGCGTAACCTGCCGTTGGAGGATCTGTTAAACGTTAGCATCAACCAGACGCTTGGGCGCACATTCATAACTTCCGGCACAACGCTGTTCGTGGTACTGGCTATTTTCTTGTTCGGCGGCTCGGTCATCCACGACTTTGCATTCGCTTTGATGATCGGCGTTTTGATCGGGACATACTCCTCTGTATTCGTTGCAAGCCCGCTGCTCATCGCTTGGCCCGGAACAACTACCAGGACGCTCGGACTCGCGGTAAGAAGGAGATGATGAATTGACAATATGCCTGAAAAATTTATAATCGGCGCTTCCATATAAAGCGGGGTCGTAGTTCAGTTGGTTAGAACGCCTGCCTGTCACGCAGGAGGTCGCGAGTTCGAGTCTCGTCGACCCCGCCATTTTTTCAATAAGTTACATTTTGGGCATCCGCCCAAAACGCGTTTGGCTAGCGCTGTGGCTAGCATTTTGGCCGGTAATTTTCATGAATTTCGCTTTCCTGCAACCGTTTCATCACGATTAGAGAATATAAAAATTCCCCGCAAATAGAAAACGGTAACTGTGGTAGTCGTGGACAAAGACATTCCGGAATCCGCCAATGGCTGACCATGGAATTTCCGGATGCCGACCCCTCATAGGGGTACGGCTTCTTCGAGAATGCGCTCTTTCATCTCCTCACGAATCGAACCGGTTTCCACGACATCCACGGAGCGACCCAGCAAGGATTCGAGATTGGCCACAAGTCCACCGGGAAACCATGGCGTGGTGGGGCCATCAACATCAATCAGAAAATCAACATCGCTATCCGGCTCTGCCTCACCACGTACTACAGAACCAAAAAGACGCATTCTGCTTACACCGTGTTTGCGGGCGATACGAAGAATTTCGCCGCGATTTTCCTTGATGACATCATCAATTTCCATACTCAATCTCCGAAAAACCAAACAGGGACTACGGCCATATACCGTACCGGTTATCATACACTGATCCCTATGGTACCTGCACGATTGTATAACTATTCTAACGTGCGGGAAAGCCTAACCAGCGGGACTGTAGTCCCTAAAGGCGCAGGCAATCGACCGCGCGCACCGCATCGGGCAGGACAAAACGGTGGTGGCGTTCAAGCTCGTTACCACCGGCACAATCGAGGAACGCATAATAAAACTTCAGGAACAAAAACGAAGCCTTGTCGAAAACGTGCTGGAAGAAAATGCGTTCAACAAAAGCCTCACGAAAAAAGACCTCGCCTTCCTCCTCTCCGATTAAATCAGCAATCCTGCTTTTCCGCCGATGCTTATTTAAGTATCGATTTCCTTGTGAAGTATCGGCCCAACGCAGACCGGACGGAGACGCGGTTCATTCCGAAAAGAAAGACCGCTTCCGCTTATGTTGGCTTCACCGTTAAATGAAGCCCTACGGCATTTAGCACATTATCTATCGTGTTGATCTTTGGATTGCGTTTGCCGGACAGGGTTTTGTACAGGCTCAACGAGCCAACAGACTTCATGTCCGCAAACCTTGTATTTTCCTCTCCTCTTGTAGCGCCGGACAACCGTCGCGGCGCGATATGCCGAGTTTATTTGTGGTTTGCAAGGCCAACCCTGATATACGGCTGAATTCGTAAAACAAAAACAAACCCGGCTTAACGCGAGCGACATCTGGGAGTCGCTGCAAGCGACAGCGCTCAAACAATATCGCGCATGCAGGTAAGCTCCCTGTTGCTCGGCGCTGGTAGCCACCCGGCGGCGCTCGCGCGTATGCTTGAACGTCTTGCGGAAAAAGATAAGCGCGCCGCGCCGATACTCGAACTCGCGCTTAAGGCGGGCCGTTCCGCAAAGGAAGTATCTTCCCGGGTGCTCGGGTGGTCCTTATCGGGGGAACCGCCCTCGCCAGGATGCTATCTGCAACACAGGGCTTCCTATGACCTGGACTTCTTTGTAAATGCCCGGTTTGACCCCTTCGTTATCCAGCGCCGGCTTTCCGTCGCGGGAGTGGGGCTAAAGACGGTCGAGATTGTCGATGACCCGATGTTTGCAACTCAACTTCATGGAACGGCCGACGTTGAGGGCGAGCCGCTCAGGGTAAGTATCGTCGAGGATATATACGCAGACATGTTCCCTGTCGAGACCGCCGCGTTCTTCCGAAAGCACGCTCACAAGTAACAGGTCCCCCTGTGTCAGGGGTTCGAAGATTGTGTAACCGCCGTAACAAAGTGGACAGTGTAACGTGTGCGCAATATTTCTGAATATATGCGAATTCCATTGAAGCAGTCCAAAGTTTTTTCTTTTTGTTGACTTTTTACGGCGGTCGAACTAGAACGGTTCGCAAACGGCTCCACCATAAGTAGACATCTGCGCGTCATATTTTCGTTGGATGTTATATCGATAACAGATATAATGGGTATCGTGATAGAATCGTTCGCTTGCAAGAAAACCAAGCGATTATTTGAAAAAGGAAGCGCTTCGGGGTTTCTTGAAGCCATAAAAAAGCAGGCCGCGAGGAAACTCTCCATGCTTCATTTCGCCGCAAGACTTGATGACCTGAGGATGGCTCCGGGAAACAGACTCGAATCGCTGAAAGGCAAACGCAAGGGGCAATGGAGTATCAGGATTAACGACAAATACCGGATATGCTTCCGATTTGAAAACGGGAATGCATGTGAAGTCGAAATAACCGACTATCATTGAAAGGTAACAATAGGAGATTAAAAATGTCGAAGATAGGTTTTAAAGTTGAGCATCCCGGAATTGTGTTGTGGGAGGAATATCTGAAACCTCGCGGTATTACGCAGACAAGGTTTGCGAGAGATCTCAATATCAGCTTTGCCAGAGCTAACGAGGTTTTGAACGGCAAACGCGGATTTACTCCCGATACGGCCCTGCGGGTTGCAAAATATCTGGGCACCACGGCGGAGTACTGGATAAACTGGCAGGCGACCTATGACCTTCAGCGGACGGAGAAAAAGCATCGCGATGAATACAAAAAAATCCCCGTTGCCGTCTGAAAATGCAATCGCGAGCGGTCGCTTGTAGCGACTCCCAACCATTGCGGCTTGCCGCGGGGGTTAACGGATGTTATAAAGTACACTTAATGAATATGAAAAACGAATTACTTACGATGGCAAAGGCGTCCTCGCCTGCGTCTTCTCTCGGAGCGAAAACGTTATTAATTTTATTTGGCTTGAACCTGTTTTTATTTTCGTGGGGAGGGGCGGAAACGATGGAAAACAAAAATCCGGAAATTAAATGGGATAAACTTTCGGAAAAGCGGATATATTTCGGCCACCAGTCGGTTGGGTTCAACATCGTAGATGGGATAAACGATGTCCTGAAAGAAAATCCCGGCGTAAAACTTAACGTTGTGGAAACGACGAATCCCGAATCGTTTTTAAATCCTGTGTTCGCCCATTCACGAGCCGGTAAAAACACGAAGCCGGAAACAAAGGTCGACGCTTTTGTTAACTACATTGATAGCGGTATAGGTAAAAATCTGGATTACGCGTTTTTGAAGTTCTGTTATGTCGATATAAGAGAGAAAACGGATGTAAAGGAGGTATTCGAGTATTACAAAACCTCATTCGCAGACTTGAAGCAAAAATATCCGAGAACCACTTTTGTCCATTTGACGGTACCGCTTACAACGGTGCAAACAGGCGCAAAGGCTTTTGTAAAAAAGATTATCGGTAAATCGATTGGTTACGAAGATAATTTAAAAAGGCATCAGCTCAATGCTCTGCTCAAAAATGAATACAAAGGAAAGGAACCTCTGTTCGATATTGCTGGAATAGAATCAACAGGAAGCGATGGAAAACAGAAGTCATACTCAAAGGATGGGGGAACATTTCACGCTTTGCGTTCGGAATACACCAGTGATGGCGGTCATCTGAATGAAACGGGACGAAAACTTGTGGCGTTGCAACTGCTGAAGTTTTTGTCTGAGTTGGAATAAATCAGGCTTTGCGGATTATTCTGCGGTTAAGCCGGTAGGGGTGGCGGGCGCAACGGAGTCCGGCGCGGGATTTTGATAACTTATCTTCCGTACGCTACCGTAAAGCGAGACGTAATAGATCGCGCCGTCCGGCCCCACGATCATGTCCACCGGATAAGCCAGGCCGGTTCCGAAATTATTGTTCGCAAGCCCC
>BTTC01000171.1:0-4592 GCA_036244935.1 bacterium
CGTACAAGGCTGGCGCAAAGCCGTGGGAAAGGGTCGGCGAATGGATCGACCGGATCGGTTGGGCCAGGTTCTTTGAAAAGACAGGGTTCGCCTTCACCAAGTATCACATCGAAGACGGTACGGGCGCAAGAAGCACCTTTAACATGTCGGCGCAGACCAGAACTTGAGAAGGGTAATCATATGATTAATACAACCATACTGAAGCCCGGACAGGAGAATGAGATTTTCCTTACTCCCACCTACGTGGCGGAGGAGATTGTAACCGTCGGTGGTGAAAGCGCAAAGTGCCCCGTTTACGTCCGCAAGCTGCCTCCGTGCAGGAATTCGTGTCCAAGCAGCGAGGACATAAGAGGCTATCTCACAACCATAGCCCAGGCGGAAATGTATAAAAAACCGCTGGAAGAAACTCTGGATGAAGCGTGGCGGGTACTCACGGATAAAAACCCCATGCCGGCGACTCATGGCAGAATTTGCCCGCATCCCTGCGAGGAGGGCTGCAACCGCCAGTACAAGGAAGACGGCTCGGTTGCCATCAATAACATGGAGCGGTTCATCGGAGACCACGGCCTCAAGCGGGGTCTGAAACTTTTCAAACTGAGCGATGAAAAGAAAAAGCAGCGCGTTGCCGTAATAGGTTCCGGCCCGTCGGGGCTGTCGTGCGCTTACCAGCTGGCCCGACGCGGTTACCAGGTTGAGATTTTCGAGGCGTTTGAAAAACCGGGCGGTATGCTGCGTTACGGCATTCCCCAGTACAGGCTTCCTGAGGAAGTTCTTGACAAGGAAATACAAAACATCCTTGATCTGGGCATAAAACTTAAATGCGGCACCCGCATCGGCAAGGACGTGGATTTCAAAAAACTCAAAAAAGATTATGACGCCGTTTATGTAGCCATAGGCGCGCACAAGGGCATAACTCTTGGCGTTGAGGGCGAGGATTCGGCGAATATCTTTACAGCCGCCAGCTACCTTAACCGTATAAAATCCGGCGCAAAGGTCGAGATAGGCAAAAAGGTGCTTGTAATCGGCGGCGGCGACAGCGCGGTGGATGCCGCCCGTACGTCCCTCAGGCTTACGGAAGATGATCCATCCAAAGGCGCGGTCGATTCTGCGCGCGTTACCAAACGGATAGCCGCATCGTCGGATGTCACGATTGTTTACAGACGTACGAAAAATGAAATGCCCGCAATCAAGCAAGACGTGGAAGAAGCGGAAAGAGAAGGGATTGTTTTTGAATTCCTGACCGCGCCCAAAGAGTTCATTACCAAAGGCGGACGGGCGACAGGTCTTAAGTGCATACGCATGGAACTGGGCAAACCGGACAGCTCGGGCAGGCGAAGGCCGGTGCCGATTGCCGGTTCGGAGTTTACTGTTGAGGCGGATATGATTATCGTGGGTATCGGACAGGCGCCGGAGCTTCCCGGCAGTCTTACGGAGGTCGGCAACGAGCACGGCTGGGTAACGGCTGATGACTTTAAGGAAACAAAACTAAAAGGCGTTTTTGCCGGCGGCGACGTGTTGGGACTCGGAATATCAACAAAATCCGTGGGCGACGGCCGCGAGGCGGCTGAAAGGATGGACGGCTACCTGCGCAAGGTTGACTACCAAAGAAAACCTGAACGGACACGCCCCATCAAGGAAACAGAACTGAGACTTGACTTTTACGCCCCCGAGCAAAGAAACGAGGAAAAAAGTCTTTCACCGGAAGCGCGCATACACGGTTTTGAAGAAATTAACCAAACCATCACGCAGGAACAGGCGGTTGCGGAAGCCAACCGATGTATGAGCTGCGGCCTCTGTTTCGTTTGCGATCAGTGCCGCGTTTTTTGCCCCCGGGATGCTATCAGCCGCGATATGAAGAGGCCGAAGGGAAAGACCATGTTTACCGACTACACCAAGTGCAACGGCTGTCACGTTTGCCAGCAGGCATGTCCCAGTGGGTATATCCAAATGGGAATGGGACTCTAAAAAACCTTTTTACACTACATGATGTCTGGAAAAGTAATACCGATCAACCTGAAACGTAAGGTTCCGAGGTTTGTTGTTTCCGCGGCGCACAAAAGCTCCGGCAAGACGGTAGTCAGTATCGGTCTTGCCGCCGCCATGACCGCAAAAGACTATTCTGTTCAGACGTTCAAAAAAGGACCGGATTATATCGACCCCATGTGGCTCTCCGCCGCAGCGGGAAAAGAGTGCCGTAATCTCGATTACCATATGCTGGGATGGGAAAATATCAGCTCTGTTTTTAAAAAACATGCGGCCAGGGCGGATATAAGTATCGTAGAGGGGAGCAAGGGGCTATACGACGCGGTTGAACTGGACGGCGAAGGCTCCACCGCAACCCTCGCGCGCTATATTGATGCTCCCGTTATACTGGTCATCGACGTAAGCAGGATCACCCGCGGTATCGCTCCGCTGCTTCTGGGGTACCGTATGTTTGACAAAAATGTAAATATTGCGGGGGTTATTCTTAACAAGATAGGCAACTCGCGTCAGGAATCAAAACTTAGAAAAGTGGTCGAACATTACACGGACATCGAAATACTTGGATGCATCAGAAAAACTTCCGATATGAGCGTGCTTGAAAGACACCTCGGACTGGTTCCGATAAAAGAGGATTACAGCCTGAAACAGACGATAAACGACATACAGATGCATATCTCGTACTCGGTTGATCTGGACAGAATTGTTAATATCGCCTCTCGCGCGCCTGCGCTGAAAGGGATTGATTTCCCACGGGAGGTGATCCCGCCTGCCCGGGTAAAACTGGGCGTTATGATGGATAGCGCGTTTACCTTTTACTATCCCGAAAACCTTGAGGCGCTGCGTATGGCCGGCGCGGAACTGGTTCCCGTAGATGCCTTAGGGGACGCCAATCTGCCCGAAGGTATCGACGGACTTTATATAGGCGGCGGCTTTCCCGAAGTACTGATGAAAAAACTTGAAAAAAACTCGAGCCTTCGAGCGGAGATACGGTTTTCCATAGAAAACGGTCTGCCTGTATACGCGGAATGCGGCGGGCTTATCTACCTTGCCAGAACGGTCTCGTGGAACGGCCGGAAAGCGGAGATGGTGGGTATTTTTGACTGCGATGCGGTTATAGGAAAAAAACCAAAGGGACATGGTTACATGACGTTGGAACCCACGGGTAAATCGCCGTGGCGGTTCGGCTCCGCCCAAATCCGCGCCCACGAATTCCATTACAGCAAGCTGGTAGGGCTTCGCAACGCGAAGTTCGCATACCGCGTGATAAGGGGTACGGGAATAGACGGCAAAAACGACGGAATTGTTTATAAGAATGTGCTTGCTTCGTACGCTCATCTGCATTATCTTGGATGCCCGGACTGGGCGGAATCCTTTGTGTCATTCGCCGAGAATATCGGCTATTCAAGCAGGGAATACCGCAAGGACAGTTATGGGAAATTAGCGAAACTTATTAATCAACAAACTGGAGGAGACTATTATGCCAACACTTGAAGTAGCTGGTAAAGCGCTTGATGTAGACGAGGAAGGCTACATTCAAAATATCGACGATTGGAACAAGGACGTGGCCGAGCAGCTTGCGCAAGGCGAGAACCTTGACCTGACCGATCCGCACTGGGAGGTAATAAACTTTCTTCGTGAATACTACGAAGAATACAAGATCGCGCCGATGATCCGAATTCTCACAAAAGCGATCGGCAAAAAACTCGGCAAGGATAAAGGCAACACCAAGTACCTGTACGAGCTGTTCCCCGCCGGTCCCGCAAAACAGGCTTGTAAGATAGCAGGACTGCCCAAACCTACCGGCTGCGTGTAGTTTAAACAGGGGACGGCGGGTAGATGGGGAATCTTGCGTTTGTATCGGCTTTTTACATAACGTTAAGTTATGCGGCTGCCGCGATTTTCATTGGCGGCCTTTTGTACAAAATCCACGGGTACGCCGTTACGCCCTCGCCGCTCAAGATACCGACAACGCCGCAGCCTACCACGGCTGGGGGCGTCTTTGTGAAAAACGCCATCAATATTTCCACTTTTTCGAATCTTTATAAAGGTAACAGGTGGACATGGATCGGTGGGTATGCCTTGCACGTCATCTTTTTGCTCGTGCTGATACGGCATCTCAGATATTTCCTTGAACCAATCCTGGGGGTTGTGGTGGCGTTGCAGTTTTTCGGTATGTGGGCCGGCATACTTCTGCCTCTGCCGTTGATTTATCTCATGGTGAGACGTGCTGCGGTCGACCGCGCGGCTTATATCTCCTCATTCGCCGATTACTTTGTGCTGATACTCATATTGTTGACAGGTCTGTCCGGGATTTCCCTCAAAATTCTGGTACATGCGGACATCGTGGCAATCAAGCAATTTATACTTGGCTTGATGTTATTTCGTCCTGTCGATATTCCCACTCACCCCGCCTTTCTGGTTCACTTTACGCTTGTGCTGATTCTTGCGGTCTATTTCCCTTTCAGCAAACTTATGCATGCTGGAGGAGTATTTTTCAGCCCGACCATGGAGCAGGTTGATAACCCCCGCGAGAAAAAGAATGTAAATTCATGGGCAGCGGATTAATTAAGGAAAACCGATGGCTGGAAAACTCGATTTTGAATTACCAA
>BTTC01000172.1:0-4563 GCA_036244935.1 bacterium
TCCAGTTCCGTAAAGGCAGTGCCCTTATTCAGCAGCGATTCGTGAATAATGTCCAAGCCGCACTTATCGACTTCTATTACGCAACGTCCTTCTGAATCACTTATTGACTTATCGATCATATCCAATCTCCAAAAAATTTTACGCGTTTTTACGCGGTCGAGTTGTTCAGGCTAAATCTGCGAACGAACGAATCGCATATACAGCTTAACAGTATATAGCCCGCCAATTAATGTATCCTAATATTTTTAACCACAACCACAACCATAGCCATTAGCCGCTTTCAGCCAGGAGCTTGCCGACGAAGGGATTGTTCGTTTATTGTCTTAACCATGACGGATTCTCTACCACCCTGCGAAGTGGTGCGGGTTTTTACCAATACGGGTAAAAACGGTAATGGTCTGGCTGTATTCCCCGACGCGCGGGGATTTGGAAAACCGTTCATGCAGGCAATCGCCGCAAAACTCGGTTATTCCGAGACGTCGTTCGTGCTGCCTCCCACCATGATTGGTGCGGACTACCGCGTGAGGTTTTTTACTCCTAAAGTTGAGATAGAGTTTGCGGGTCATCCCTCCATCGGTACTCTTTGGGCGTTGCGGCGCAGCGGAAAATTAAAGATCAAAAAAAATTACGTTCAGCAAATCGGCAAAAGAGCGGTGAAAATCACGGTTTTACCGGACGGTCGTATAAAGATGGATCAGGGAAGGCCAACGTTTTCGAGCGGAGTATCATCGAAAACCGCCGCGCGGTTATTGTCTCTTGAGCCAGGACAGGTAACAGGTTCCCCGATGGTGGCGTCTACCGGAAACCCGCATCTCATCATACCGCTGCGCAATATAAAAGCACTTAGGGAAGCGTCCATCCGCATGCCGGTTTATAAAAGGATGGTAAGTTCCGGCGGCGCGCCGTGCGTAATGCCCTTCGCCGTTTACCGCAGCCGTACAAGATGCCGGATGTTCGCGCCCGCTCTGGGTATCGTAGAGGATCCCGCCACCGGCAGCGGAGTCGGACCGCTTGCCGCTTACCTTGTCCGCCGCAAACTTGCGGGCTGCTCCGGCGATGTGCGGTGCGTGGTGGAGGTAAGGCAGGGAGTCGGGCCGCCCGCGCTGTCGCTGCTTTATGCGTGGGTCGAAAATAAAGGCGGCAAGATACTGCGGGTGGAGGTGGGAGGTTTTTGTATAGCGGGATAGATCAACCGGCATCATACTGCCCTGAAGATATTTAAACCGTGACGCTACTACTTTTGCGCGGCGGCGATCAACGGTGAAATATCTATACAGGGAAGTTCGCTAAAATTATCCGTCGATTCAAATATCGGATTGCTTACGGACTCAAGAGCCGTTTTTACGGAGACGTTAGAGTTTTTATTTTCCACGCTGCCGCTTATCGGCAGGTCGGGCCAATGAAGAAAATCTAACCCCTTGACGGCGCGCCAGAAGGTCTGTTCGCAGTTCACCCATTCGATCTCCCTGTAAAGGAAGTTTTTTTCCAGCGCGCCGCTTTTTGCAAGGTAGCGTGGATCGACGATGAATGCCTGCGTGGCGACGCCCATAAGAATTTTTTCGTTATCAAGATTTTTTGCGTAGCAGGGGTGTCCTTTGGCCCACGGCATCTCCTTCATCGTTTTTCCAATGAGATGCAGGTACATCGGTTTTCGTTTATCTTCAAGCTGTTTTATCGCATCGTCCAATACCCAGTCACCATCGAGCCTATACCTGCCGGTCAGTTTAAGCAGCCACTTGTGTCCCCTTGCATGCGACAGATATACGCCGTCCCTTATAAGCGTCGCCTCGCCAACCGTTTTGCCGGGGTTGTGCGTTGATCGTATGAAAAGCGTATGCGCCGGACAAAATTCTAAAATCTTTTCCGTCGGTACGCGGTCGGGCGGAGAGTTGTCCGCGATTATCAGCTCGTATGGAGTTCGGATGCGCCGTTTTAAAGAAAGGATTGAATCCAGCAGCTCCTGCACCCTTTCGGAAAAAGTTTTTTTATCAATCCCATCGTAATAACAGGTGCTGGTAAGGAGTACGCCTATCATACGCTTTTTGCCGGGTACTCAAGTGGGTCTTTTAGGCCGGCCCGTACAAAACCTTTGCGGACGAGCAACGTTTTCGTCATACTTTTTTTGCCGGGTACTCAAGCGGATCTTTTAGGCCGGCCCGTACAAAATCTTTGCGGACAAGCAACGTTTTCGTCATACGTTTTTTGCCGGGTACTCAAGCGGGTCTTTTAGGCCGGCCCGTACAAAACCATGGAGGCGGAGTATGCAGCTATCGCATTTGCCGCAAGGTCTGCCGTCGAGGTTTGGAGCATAACAGCTGTGCGTTATGGAAAAATCCACGCCAAGCTCGTGGCCGAGTTTGAATATTTGAGCTTTTGCGAGGTTGATGAGCGGAGCATGTATTGTTATTTTCTTTTTTTCTTCCACTCCAATTTTAGTTGCAAGGCGCGCCGTTTGCTCGAAGGATTTTATATATTCAGGGCGGCAATCGGGATAGCCGCTATAATCAAGCGCGTTAACGCCTATGAAAATGTCACCCGTCCCAAGCGACTCCGCCCAGCCAAGCGCGAGCGATAAGAAGATGGTGTTGCGCGCCGGTACGTATGTGACGGGGATGCCGGTTGAAATTTCTTCCATCGATCTTCCCATGGGAATTTCCATTTCGTCCGTCAGCGCCGACGAGCCGATAGGTTTTAAATCCACTTCAAGCGTTAGATGTTTTTTAACATGAAAATTTTCTGCGATCTTCCGGGCCGCCTCCAGTTCAATCCTGTGACGCTGTCCATAATCCAGAGTAAGCGCGTAAAGCTCGAATCCATCGCGCCCGGCCACGGCGAGCGCAGTAGCGGAATCCGCGCCGCCCGAAAGAAGGATAACCGCCTTACCGCCCGCCACCGATGATTACCTTATCTCTTGTACCGTTGCTCCGCACAATCTTCAGGCGGAGTTTTTTGATTGCGTCCGCGCTTTGCCGTGGGAAATCCAACTGCCGGTGGTTAACTGCTAACTTCATCGCACCGACCAGAGAGATCAGCGTTACGAGGTCGGATACCACGTCAACGTCCGTTACTTCTTCCAAAAGCGAAAAAGGTACGGAATCGTTTGCCAGTTGTTCAACGAAATTGGAAAGTTCATCCGCTTCCCCGAAGATTTTTTCAAAATCAGGACGCAGCGGTTTTTTAAGGCCGATGAGGTATAGCCCGCCTTCGCCGGACGGCCCCAGCGCCGCGCCGGAATCTTTTGCCAGATGTTTAAACGCTTCGTTGATGGTTTTCGATTGAAGCGTGGGGGAATCGGAACCGACCATAACAGTGGAATCGGCGCCGATACCCGCCGCATAGTCGAAGGCCGCGGCGACGCGCTTCGCAAAATTTTCTCCACTTTGCGGCTGCAGTAAAAGTTTTTCCGGCGGTATTGCCGACTTCGCAAGCTCGTACATAATGGCTTCGCTACCCGCAGGGAGGTAGTTAACGATTATCCTGTCCGCGTCGCAATTTCCGGCGGTTTGAAGAACGTCGCAAAGAAACGAGCGGTACAGCCCGCATACTTCGGCTTTCGTTAACGGACCGTTTTTTTCAACGAGCCTTGTTTTTACCTCCCCCTCAATCGGCGCCTTTGCGAATACAATGAGAGCGTTCATGTTAGTTTGGAAGTAACCTGCAATTGCCGCGGGTGGCGCGCCGCTTCAATGAAATTGGGTTGTTGCCCACTTTCAAATCGAGACGGTTAAAAATTTTTCGGCGATACTGAATACGGATTTAACGGCTTCGTCCACCTTATCCGCATCGGGGCCGCCCGCCTGCGCCATGTCGGGGCGTCCGCCTCCGCTTCCGCCCACGCGCGATGCGGCTTCCTTTACTATTTTTCCCGCGCTCAGCTTTTTGGTGAGGTCTTTCGTCACGCCTACGATAATCGCGGCCTTTCCGTTATAGGCAGAGCCCGCCACTACCACGCCGGATTTTATATTAACCTTCATCTCGTCAACGAAAATACGCAGCGACTCGGCATCGAGTTCTTCAAAAACTTTGGCCACAATCTTCACGCCTTTTATGACGCGTTCGTCCGCACCGCCGCCGTCCGATCTCCTTGTAATATCGCTTTTGAATTTTTTTACGGTTTTTTCCAGCTCTTTGTTATGTTCAATAATTTTACGTATTTTTAACGGTATCTCTTCCGGTCGGGATTTTACAACTTTGCCAACTTCGGCCAGCCTGTCTTCGAGGTCGTGAACATACTTCAAAGCCTTTTCGCCGGTCACGGCCTCTATCCTTCTGATACCGGCTGCCACGCCGGTTTCGGCGGTGATCTTGAATAGCGCTATCTGTCCGGTGCGGGATACATGCGTGCCGCCGCAAAGTTCTTTTGAAAAATCCGAAACGGTTACAACCCGGACGCTGGACGAATATTTTTCGCCGAAAAGCGCCGTTGCGCCGGAGTCCATCGCCTCTTCGAGGTTCATGACGTTCGTATTCACTGGAACGTCCTCGCGTATACTGCGGTTGACGATATACTCAACCTCGCGCAGCTCGCCGGAACCGGTGGGGACGTAATGCGAAAAATCGAAC
>BTTC01000173.1:0-4546 GCA_036244935.1 bacterium
GAAACAGCGGTCTGGGCGGTGGCGGGAACGGCGGAGGCCGACTGCTCGGCAACGGCGGTAGGGAAAACGGCAAAAATGTTAAAAACATCCAGGCTGAAGATGTGATACCGCTTGAAGATGGAAAATTTTAAGATCTGAAAAAAACTCGGAGAATCGATAAGCGGTGGGACAAATTAGAACTTGTCCCGCCGCTGATATTCGGCACGGCCATAAATGACACTGCCGGTAAAAACTGGAATTTTCGTATTTATTTTTACGGCGGGATTGCCGCTTGGTTTCGAGGTTACCGAACGAATGAAGCGGTTAGACGGTTTTTGCGTATCGTGCCATCTGGACGAGCAGACGCCGCTACACGACGCAAAACAAAAGGCTTTCATTCGAGGCGCACCTGTCAACCTGGCAGGAGCGCACAGAAAAAAATCAATAAGAAAGTTTCATTGCGGCGACTGCCACACGGGACACAACCTGCCGCTGAAACTCAAGATAACCTATCTTGAAACGTACAACACGTTTAAACATATACTCGGCATGGCAAAGGAGCCGAAACATCTTGACGACAAGCTCATGCCGGACGATAACTGCCGCGCGTGCCACTCCGGCTTTGCCGCTGCGCCGGACAGATTCCACGGTCTCGAACAGCACCGTCCGTCCGTGCCGGTTCAATGCATCAAATGCCACTCGTCTCACGCGACGGGGTTGGAGAATTACAATTTCATCGTTATGGAGCGTATGATCGAAGCGTGCCGGAAATGCCACCCGCGATTTTCACCGATCTTCAAACGGATACTAAAACCTGCTTGAGTTGAGTGCGGTTTACTCCCTCAGGTCGTCGTCGGTATTTATGTACTTGAGGAGTTTTCCCCTCAGGCGCAATACCGCGCGCGTGTGCAGCTGCGAAACCCTGGACTCCGTAATGCCGAGCACCTCTCCGATCTCTTTCATGGTGAGCTCTTCGTAGTAGTAAAGCGACACCAAAAGCCGTTCTTTTTCAGGCAGCTGGTCTATGGCGCGTGCGATTATTTCCCGTACCTCGTTGATCCTTGCGATGTAATGGGGATCGGTGTCCGGCGATCCGGCAAGGACTTCCATTATGTCCCTTTTATCGCCGTCCTTGCCCATGCCGCCCAGATCCTCAATGCTTAAAAGCGGCGCGCTATGCGAATTGCTCAGATTCTTATGAAAGGAATCTATGTGTATTCCAAGCTCCTTTGCCACCTCGTCGTCTGAAGCGGGACGTCCGTAGTGCTGTTCCACCACGGCGTATGCATGCGCCATCTCCGTGGCCTTCTGCCGCACGGAGCGTGGAACCCAGTCGAGCGCGCGAAGCTCGTCAAGTATGGCGCCGCGAATTCTTATCTCGGCATAAGTCTTGAATTGGGTTTCCTTGGAGGGATCAAACTTGGCGATTGCGTCTATAAGACCCATCACGCCGGCGCTGATAAGTTCGTCGAGCTCTATATGCGGCGGCAGGCGGACGGCTATGCGGTACGCAACGAATTTTATAAGATGCGTATACTCCTCGATAAGCCTGTCGGCCTCCGGCGTCCCGATTTTTATTCCGGCCCTGGGTTCTGAGTATGTTCTTTTCATATCACCATATGCCAGTATAAAATCAATTTAAACCACTGTAAAGCTATTGACGCTTCTTATCTGAAAATGCGATCGTGCGCGCTTGGCTTCAGCTTCGCCTCGCAGGAACTTGGCGATTACCAATTACAGCTTACAGCAGCCTCGTTTTCCCGCAGCTTGCTGCATGGAACCGCAAAAATTGCGGATTTTACCTGCCCGGCGAAAATCAATCCCCGGGATTGCCGTTTCCGGTGGATTTTTTATCAAGTCGGCGTTTAATAAGCACAGGTATGAGCGAGAAGACGCCCAGCAGTAAAAGTGCGCTGATCATGCCGCCGGTCAGCTTGAATCCGGCCGCTGCGGATTCGCCGATTTCCGCCGCGGCGTTTGTAAAAACAAACGTAGCTGGAATAATCCCAATCGCGGTGCCTATGAAATAGTCCCTGAAGGATACGCCGGTTATGCCGGAACCGAAGTTAAGACCGTTGAACGGAAACAGCGGGACAAGCCTTACGAACAGCATGTAAGAAATTCCGTTTTCCTTAAGACCCGTGTCGAATTTGTCGAACCATTTTTGTCCCTTGAGCTTTTTGCTGAGACTCTCTTTGACAATGAGACGCGCCACCCAAAAAGCCCCGGACGCGCCGATTGTCGCTCCGACGACGTTTAAAATCGTACCGTACCATTTGCCGAAAGCCAGTCCGCCCACCACGGTAAAAACCGTTCCCGGCAGACCAAGCATCATCGCGGCGGCATATATCAAAACAAAGACAACGGGCGCCCAAACACCCATAGAGCCTAAGAGCGCGCCAAGGCGTTGTGTGGAAAGATATTCGTCGAGCCCTGCCCCCCTTACGGCCACAACAACCGCGATAAACACGACGAGGAACAAAACAAGTTTCAACTTCGGGTTTATTCGTTTGTCCGTCAAAAACTCATCCCCCTTTTCAACGTAAGATGTTCCCATGGTATCCGTTTAACTCCTTCAATTTGTAGTGTATAAGACGCGCACAAAAGGTTTTAATTGCTCCTTCAAGTTACGGTGTATAAGACGTACAAAAGGTTTTAAAAATTTGCATGCGAACCGGTGCCGAAACAGATGCTCACTTCGTGTGGTTTTGCGGAAATCACTCTGCGAACTCTGGTTAACATTCGATCTTTAATTAATATTACAGCCTCGATGAACCGGTGCTTACTTGGTTGATTTTATCACACTTGAGGGTAGATACCTTGCCGGTTTCTGCTTGAGCCGCCAGGGGCAGTATAAAAGGGGATAACTGCGTTTGCGGCGTACTGTTTTCGAAAAAACCGCGGTGAAGTAGGCTACTATAGTCAGGAATGAGAGTAGCACTGGTTTACATACTTATAGCGGTTACCGCCGCCTCTGCGTGGGCGGAGCCTATCAAGGTAAGAAACCGGTTCCACAATTCCATGCCGACGAACGTGCTCGGCACGTCGCTTTCATCTTCACCGCACGTACAGGTGATACGCTCGAAGCGTGGAGCGGCGCATCTTCTTAACCGGTTTAAGGTTATCAATAACCGGACGACTCAAAGGCGTTTGAGAAAGCTGAAAAGGCAGCTAAGATATGTGAACTTTTCAAAATACATGGTGATTGCGGTGCTGTCCCAGCCCACCGATAACTATCAGCTTAAAATAAAAAAGGTGTCGCTGGAAAACGACGTTATAACGGTAGCCGTCTCATACAAGCACGAGTTGAAGGAATACGACATACCGCCGCAGAAATCCATCCATTACGAGATGGTAATGGTTAAAAAACATACCCAGCCGGTTCTTTTGGAAGCGCATTCCGTAAAGGTAAAAAACAAGGTAAAAGAAACGCAGGAAGTTACCGTAACCGGAAGGCTGATGCCGTGGAAAAAAGAGGTGTATCAGCTGGTGCCGGTAAAAATCCGGCGGGGGAAGAAAAACAGCTATTACATAAGGGGCGAAAATCTTGAGGAGCTGACCCCGTACCTCGGACGCGTCGTAACGCTTAAAGGCAGCGTCAGCCATGAACGCGACGGACCTTACGAATCCGACTTAACCGTGCAAAAAGTTATAAGGGTCTACGATTAGCCGCCTGGATTTCAGATGCGGTTTCTGCTGTTTTTTGGGGCGTCCCAATTCCGGCAAATCGACTCTGCTTAACTTCATATGCGGCGAGAAAGTCGCAATAGTAAGTAAAAAACCGCAGACCACCCGTAACCGTATACTGGCGGTAAAAACTCTTCCGCAAGCCCAGATAATAATTCTGGATACTCCCGGCCTTCACGACGCCACCGCAGCGCTTAACAAAAACATGGTGAAAGCGGCAGGGAAAGCGGCAAAAGAGGCCGATCTGCTACTGTTCCTTTGCGACCTCAGGCTGGAAAACACGGAAGAAGATATAAAACATGCCCAAAGCCTCATGCGGCTTGAAAAACCGATGATGGTTGCCATAAATAAAATCGACCTGACGGCAAAGGAAAAACTGCTGCCTGTAATGGATCTCTGGTCGAAGGCCAGGTTCAGCGATATTTATCCCGTTTCAGCGCTTCACGGCGATGGCGTGGAAGAGCTTTTGGGCGGGATAATCAAACGCCTTCCGGTATCGCCCCGGCTTTTTCCGGAAGATACCCTCACGCAGCACTCCGAAAGATTCTTGGTGGCCGAGACGATACGTGAAAAGCTGTTCAATTTTACGCATCAGGAAATCCCGTATTCCAGCGCCGTTCGGATAGAAGAGTACCACGAGCGCTCGGAAAAACTCAACGCTGTCCGCGCGATCATATACGTCGAAAAGGACTCGCAAAAAGGTATCGTAATAGGCCAGAATGGATCGATGATAAAAAGGATTGGGCAGGCGGCGCGCAAGGAGCTGGAAAAACGGTTCGGCAAAAAGTTTTATCTGGAACTGGGCGTAAAAACCAGAAAGGACTGGACACGCGACGAGACGTTTCTAAAACGCCTCGATTCCGAGTTTTCAGACTAAAAG
>BTTC01000174.1:0-4507 GCA_036244935.1 bacterium
CGCCGCGTAGGAACTTCTCGCAAACGGAGAGGCCAGCACATTCGGTATGCCGATATTGCGGGCGGTATCCGCCATACGCCCGAACCACTCCGGCTCAAGGTAGCGCGCCACCGGCGCGTGACGGCGCGACGGCGCGAGGTATTGTCCAATAGTCAAAATTTTCAAACCGCAACCTTTCAGTTCTACAAAAATTCCGGCAAGCTCTTTTTCCGTTTCTCCCAGACCTGCGATGATACCCGATTTTGTACTTATGTTGTAATCGGCCGCCGTCCGCAGGATACCCAAAGAACGCTCGAAATCCGCCTGCGGCCTGACAAGCGGGTAAAGGGCTGGGACGGTCTCGACGTTATGATTAAGCACGTCCGGCCTTTCGTCCAGAATTTTTTTTAAACTGATTTCGTCGCCGCCAAAATCGGGTACCAAGAGTTCCACGCTCACGCCGGGACATCTATTTCGTACCGCGCGCGTCGTAAGTACAAAATGCCCGGCGCCGCCGTCCGGCAGATCGTCGCGCGCAACCGACGTTATAACGGCGTGTTTTATGCCAAGCTCACTCACCATGCGCGCCACGTTTTCCGGTTCATGGGGGTCGGGCATACCCTGCCGCCCCGTTTTTACCGCGCAAAATCCGCATGTGCGGCTGCACACGCTGCCCAAGATCATGAAGGCCGCCGTTTTACGTCCAAAGCATTCGGTTATATTCGGACATCGGGACAACTCGCAAACGGTGTTAAGATTTTTCCCGCGCAGCTTTTTTTTGAGTCCCGCAATTTCGGAAAACGAAAACTTTTTACGCAGCCATTCAGGTTTTTTAGAATTTCCCATATTTTGTAGATTTAATACTCGTGTCATGGCGCGCCCGCCATGGTGAGTTCATCGAACCACGGCAGGCTCAGGGTGACAAGCATAGTAAAAAAACCCTCCGGCGCTAAAGCGCCACCTCCCCTTTTCAAGGGGAGGACGTTTCGGCTGCAAGTTTATACGATACCCAGTAGTGTCGCGGGGAATTTTAGCTTCAGACAGCTTATGCATCTATCATGTCCAAAAGTTCCGGCAGACGCCCTGTCTGCCCCACGGGCATTATATGGACGCCGTCAATTTTGCCGCGCACCGCGTTAATAAACTCCGCCGCAATTTTCAGACCTTCCTTCGCGGGATCTGCCGCCTGCGACATACGCCGCGCAACGTTATCCGGTATCGGCGTTGTAAGAACGTTTTCGTTTAAAAATTTCACCATTTTTTCCGACTTAAGCGGCGTAACGCCGATGAGAAATTTACTATCCATTTCCTTTACGCGGTCTAAAAATATTTCAAGCGGCTTTTCGTCGAAAAAGGGCTGCGTCTGAAAAAACGCTGCGCCGGCCTTTATCTTCTTTTTGGTTTTCATGATCTCCAGTTCCAGCGGTTCGTAAAAAGGATTTATTACGGCGCCCACGTTAAAGGAAGGATGATTTTTAAAAGCCTTCCCCCCGGCGTTAAACCCGTCGGACATTCTTTTTACCAGGCGCACCAACTGCACCGAATCGAGGTCGAAAACCGGTTTGGCGCCGGGGCGGTCACCCAGCGTGGGATAATCGCCCGTCATCGTGCAGATATTCTTTATACCCAGCGCCGCCGCGCCTAAAAGGTCGGATTCAATCGCCAGCCGGTTGCGGTCACGGCAGCAAAGCTGCAAGACAGGCTCACATCCAACATCGGTAAGGAGGTGACAAAACGCCAAAGCGGACATACGCATCATGCCGCGCTGGTTATCGGTAACGTTTACTCCCGTAACCCTTCGGCTAACCGCCTCGGCGATCTTCAACAGCTTTTCAGGGTTCGCGCCTTTCGGCGGCGGGATTTCGACCGTTATGGAAAAACCGGTTTCCAAACCTTTTTTTAAGAACCCGTCAAAGCGCGGGGTGGTTTTCACTATTGTCACCCTGAGCTTGTCGAAGGGCGCTTCGATAATTCAGCTTGTCGTGGTTCGACGGGCTCACCATGACAAGTTTTTGTCACCCTGAGCCTGCCGAAGGGCTGAGCTTGTCGAAGGGTTCTTCACTGTTTTGGGTCATCAACCGGGGCGGACCGGTTCCTCCAACCGGTGAGGCTTTTGCGATATGGAGTAATCTTTCGGCTCGATAATTTCCATGAAGTCGTCGAGGCGGCCCATGCTTTTCATCCTGTCGAATATCAGAATCCAAACGCAGTCGTTCCGGCCGTCCACTTCACACTTGCCGCCTTTGGCGCCGCCGCACGGAGAGTTTAAAAGTCCTTTCGGACACCGCGTAACCGGGCAGAGTCCGCAGGTCATGTTGAGCACGCAATCGCCGCAGGCGGAGCATTTTTCATAAAAGCGCATCTGCCGTTTTGAGTTGCCGATAAAAAGCGAATCGCACCCGCTGATAACCGGCTTTTTACAATAATCCCCCACCGCCTGAACGCCCGCGCCGCAGGTCATTGCAAGCAAAGCTTCGGCATCGGCGACGGCCTCCTTGTTTTTTCGCAATACCCTTTGCGTATCCAGCTCGTGGCAGGCTGCGTTCACAACGTCTGAGCCGGTTACCGCGATACCGTTTTGGGCGAGCCTTTCCTTCATCTCGTCGATCTGCCGCCACCCACCCGTGCGGCAAAGCGTGGAGCAGTCACCGCATCCCACGATGAAAACCGATTTCGCCCCATGCGCTCCTTTTATTATGTCCTTTAAGGATTTCTGGGTTGTGATAATCATTTTCGCATTATATAGCAACCCGCATGGAAAGATACCGCTGCCGGTCATCGCCGAATGCGGCGTGGTCAATTGCGGCCGGTAGTGATAGACTATGCGGGACTATTCGTTATGAGGGATGTAAACGAATGTGATAATCGAATGAGGGGTTACAGGAAGTCGTGTTTATAAAATCTATCATGATCCGTTCCGTGGTGACCGTAAGGCGCGGTGAAACCATAAAGAACACGGCCAGGAAGATGGCGAAAAAATCGGTCAGCTGCGTTGTCGTGACACGAAAAAAGATACCTGTCGGTATTTTCACCGATTACGATCTTCTCGGCGTGATGGACGACGTCATCGACCTTTACAAAACGAAGATCGAAACGGTTATGAGCGCTCCCGTGACTCCAATCAATGAAAGTGCCGATTACTTCGCCGCCGCCAGAAATATGAGCCGCATGGAAGTGCGGCGGTTCATCGTGGTAAACGGTGATGGGAAGCTTTGCGGAATAGTAACGGCAACGGACATAGTAAAATCGTTCGCCACAAGGTCGTTAAGCTACCGTACAAGGCTTGGCGCCGTGGCGTCGCAGGGACTGACCGCAACGCCGAACACCCCGCTGAAAAAAATAGCGCGCATGATGATGGAAGGACGCAGGTACTGCGTGGCAATAATAAAAAACCGCAAACCGATTGGACTGATAACCACGTTTCAGTTGGTCAAACTTGCCGCAAGGTACAAGGAGCCGCTTAAGGAAAAAGCCTCGGCAAGAATGATAAAGGATATTGCCGTAGCCGATACGGCCGGCTCGTTAAGGGAATCGGTAATGATGATGCTTAAAAAAAAGCGGCAAAACATAGTGGTTATAGACGACAGGGGCTGGTACTGCGGGATGGTCGCTCAAAACGAGCTTGTGAGTTTTATCGACAAATCCCACCTGTAACTACAAACCAAACAGCCTCGGATGTATAAACCCTTCACAAAAAACATCTTCGAGGCCGCACTGCGATCAGGCACGGCAAGCGAGATACTGAAAGGCCTTAACGAAAACCTGCACTACGCATTCGAGTTCCAACCCGGAGCGGGAGAGGCGGACTTCGCGCAGGCCCTGGCGGAGGTTTTGCGGAGCGAGCCGCTGATCCTGCTGCACGTCGATCTCGATATGGTCACCGGTCCCGAACACCTGGCAAAGACGATTTCACGCGCAGCCGTGGGCGGTTTTTCGGGTGATATCAAGAAAATCGGATCCATGCTTAAAAAGCTGATTCCGACCGTCGGCGCGAAAATCGTTATGGGGAAAACCGAAACGCCGTATATCGACTTCGAGTACGGTACTGATGCGATGAAACTTCTGGGTAACCTCCTGAACGCCCCCGAGATGATGGGAATGGAAGTGGACAGGAGGTCCGTTATCCTCTGGAAAGGCTTTGGGCGTATTAAGGGGATACTGGGCGATGAAGGTCTTCGTATATTCATAGAAAAGACGCGGGGACACGCGATCACATCCCACGTGATGACCGGAAACGGCATCGCGGCGGTTGCCGGTAAAATCCAGGGCCGAATGCAAAACCAGGTGCGCGTAATCGACGCGTCCTCGCTAACGCCTAAAAACTCCGTATTGGATTACATCCGCAGCGAGTTTCAATCCGCAAAGCTGGACATTCCGGAAAAGCTCGTACCGGAAATACACGAGCTTGCCGACGGGTTGATTGAACAGATACAGCGGCTGGGTAAATCGATATTGCAGGTTTATTCAGGAGGGGGCCGGCTCACCGCCGACACCCTTGACGCGGCCGTGGAAAAAATAACCCGAAACG
>BTTC01000175.1:0-4476 GCA_036244935.1 bacterium
AGCTGAACATCGTTACCATGCTTGGTTTCGTAATCCTCAGCGGCATAGTGGTCAATAACGGGATACTTATTATCCACCAGACGATCCGGTACCAAAACGATGGAACCCCGCCCGAAGAGGCGATATTGGAAGCGGTAAATGTACGGATACGGCCGATATTCATGAGTTCCATAACCACGATACTCGGAATGCTGCCGCTCACCTTCCGGGGCGGGGCGGGATCGGAGATCTATTCGGGACTCGGCGCGGCAATAGTTGGCGGGTTGTCGTTTTCCACCGTTTTCACCCTGATACTTCTGCCGGCGCTGTTTATACTGTCAACGCGCGCGGCGGGCTGGATCGGCTTCGGAAAGTAAACCGTTAAACCGGGCGCGGCCTGATAAAAACCACACATCGCGCATCTGTGGAACTTTTCAACCAACTCACTTCGCCACTTGTTCCATAACCGTGTGGTCTTTACCTAACTTGCATATGTAGTCGCAACCTTTTTCGCATAGATCGGAGAACAGTATATACGATATTTTTATATTGTCGTTTTGGGTGTGCGGTCTTTCCAATTCCGCTATTGTCTTCTTTTCTCTTTCATCAGGGACAACCAGATAAAACCCGATGTCCTTCGAGTCCGCAAGGGCGAGTGCCAAATCGGTTAGACGCATGATACCGGAGTAAATGGACGTGCTTTTTTCCACCTCGTAGGCGCATACGATTTTAGAACTGTTCTTTTCAAGCCAGATCACGTCAATAAAATCGATGCCTTTTTTGATTTTATCTATATCTCCTCTTTCCTTTATCTCTTCTTTCAAGTCCAGTTCGGGAAGTTCCGACAGGGAATTGGAAATAAACGAAAATTTCTTGCCTTTATACGATCTGCTCCGGTCGTTGGAAGCCGCAATAACGTCACAACCAAGAGACCCTCCTATTTTCATCAGCTGATATTCCATCTCGGTATGTTCATTCTCCTTGCCGACATCGTCTTCCCTCTCGCGATGTCTTTTCTTGCGTTCTTTTTCCATTTTTCTGCGTAATTCTTCTTCAATCCGGACATTTCCATCTGTGTCGATCAGGCCCACGCCTATATCGAAGAGCAATCCTGATATGGCCCCCAAGTCCTTTGAAAGCAAATTTTTAAACTGGTCGTTTACATGCAGGATGGTATTACGCATCTCCCGGTAACTATCCCACGAGCCCAGCTTTTTCTTTTCCCCGAACAACTTGTTGAACCCGTTCAGCATGGCCGTGTTAAACGGCGGGATGATTGTGGGGTGAAGGAAGTACAAAATATTTGCCACCGATGGCCCCAGACCTTTGATATTTTGCATTTCCAGTTCAATGATTGCTTTTAGAACCGCATTCTTATTGTTGGCATTAAGGCACGATTCCAGAAACTGGCCGAAGGCAACCTTGTTTTCGTCAACTTCATAAATATTCGGTATCCGCAGTTTGGGCTTCCAGTAAAATGGGTGCGCGGCACCTTTGAAAACCTCTTTTTACTCGGTTATCACCGTCAGCACCCTCTCAAGCGAGGATTCCTTGAAATCGTTGGGAAAAACACCATCCTTGATGTCTTTTACGACTTCCTTAACGCCAATACGAATTGTAGAGAAAGCTTTCTGCCGCGCCCCGGACGCGGGTTTAAACCATGTGTTGTATACGCTTGCAGAGTCGTCTTTATAGCGCTGTATGACAAATTGAATTTTCTCACGATTAATCATAATGCTTCATTGTACTGAAGAGCGGAGTTACAATCCAAAAAAAACCCGGGCAGGTCTGCTTTCTTGATGGTAGACTTTTGAGGTTATGGATCAGGAAGAAGACCAAGACGTATGTTGGGTGTGGAAGTTCGCTAGTTAGGAGAAAGTCGGTTTGAAAATAAAAGTTGTAATACACGAAGCGGAGGAAGGCGGTTTCTGGGCAGAGGTTCCCGCCATTCCAGGCTGCGCCACCCAGGGTGAAACGTTTGAAGAGCTTTTGCAAAATATTTACGAAGCGGTCGAGGGATGTCTTTCAGTAGATGTGGAACCGCACACAAAGGGAAAGGACAGGGTTCTGGAAATCGTTGTATGAAACCCATATCGGGTAAAAAATTTGCCCGGCTCGTAGAGCGGCATGGGTGGAAATTGTTGAGAATCCATGGAAGTCATTATATTTATGGAAAAGAAGGGGAAAAGGTTCGGCTATCAATACCTGTCCACGGCGGTAAACCGTTGAAGATTGGCCTGATGAAACATCTATTGAAAATGGCCGGTGTGCCTGAAAATGAATGGTAGACTCCTAAGGTTATGGATCAGGAAGAAGACCGGAAACAGCCGGTAAACATAGAGGACGAAATGCGCGCCTCTTATCTCGATTATGCAATGAGCGTAATCGTCGGGCGTGCTCTGCCCGACGTGCGCGACGGCCTTAAACCGGTGCACCGCCGCGTTCTTTTCGCCATGAACGAGATGGGCAACGTCCACAACAAGCCTTATAAAAAATCGGCGCGCATAGTGGGCGACGTGATCGGAAAATATCATCCGCACGGCGACTCCGCAGTTTACGATACCATCGTCCGCATGGCGCAGGATTTTTCCCTGCGCTACCCCCTGGTTGACGGGCAGGGGAACTTCGGTTCCGTAGACGGCGATTCTGCGGCGGCCATGCGTTACACCGAGATAAGAATGGAGCGGCTGGCGGATGAAATAACCACGGACCTCGACAGGGACACCGTGGACTTCGCCCCTACTTACGACGATTCGATGCAGGAACCGACCGTCCTTCCGTGCAGGTTCCCCAATCTTCTGGTTAACGGTTCATCCGGCATTGCGGTAGGCATGACGACAAACATCCCGCCGCACAACCTCAGGGAAATCTGCGGCGCGGCGGTGCACATAATAGAAAACCCGGACTGCTCCATAGACGACCTGATTAAAATAGTATCGGGACCGGACTTTCCCACTGCCGGAATAATTCAGGGACGGGCGGGCATATACTCCGCCTACCGCACGGGCCGCGGACAGATAAGAATGCGCGCAAAATGCGAGTTTGAACCCAACAAGCGCGGCGATCAGGACAACATCATAATCACCGAGTTCCCGTACCAGGTGAACAAAGCCCGTACGCTGGAAAAGATCGCGATACTTGCGCGCAATAAAAAAATTACAGGTGTGTCAGACATCAGGGACGAATCAGACAGAAGCGGTATACGCGCGGTAATAGAGCTGAAGCGCGACGCCGTTCCAAACGTGGTACTTAACCAGCTGTACAAACACTCGCAGCTTCAGGATACGTTCGGCGTAAACATGATCGCGCTTGTAAACCGCCAGCCCAAGATGCTCAACCTCAAAGAGATGATTTCACATTTCATCGAACACCGCAGGGTGGTTATAACCCGCCGCACCCTTTACGAACTCGCCAAGGCCTCTGAAAGGGAACATCTGCTTAAGGGGCTTAAAAAGGCGGTGGAAAACATAGACGAGATTGTGAAGCTGATCCGCGCGAGCGATTCTCCGGCGGAAGCGAGGGCAGAGCTGATCTCCAAGTTCGATTTTTCAGAAACGCAAGCCAAGGCGATCCTGGAAATGCGGCTGCAGCGGCTGACCGGACTCGAACGCAGGAAGATAATCAACGACCTGCAAAACGTACTTAAGGAGATCGAGCGGCTGGAGTACATCCGCGACCACGAAGAAGAAAAGTACGCGATCATAAAGCGGGACATGGAGGAAATCTCCAAAAAATACGGCGACGACCGACGCACGGCAATCGAGGATTCCGCGGCGGAGATGGACGCAGAGGACCTCATCGCCGACGAGGACATGGTGGTCACCCTCACGCAGTCCGGCTATATCAAGCGCGTGCCGGTGGACGTTTACCGCGCGCAGCATCGCGGCGGCAAAGGGGTAAAGGCGATGCATGTGAGAGATGAGGACCTGGTTGTAAGGGTGTTCATAGCCTCCACCCATTCCTATCTCGTGATATTTACGACCACGGGCAAGGTTTACAGGGTGAAGGTTTGGGAAATACCGCTTGCGGGACGCGTCGCCGGCGGTAAATCGCTGGCGAATCTTCTACGCATGTCGCCGAAAGAGGGGGTGACGGCGGTATTTTCGATAAAGGATTTTCACGCGGAAAACAGCTACCTGATACTCGCCACAAAACACGGCACGATCAAAAAAACCAGGGTTTCGGAATACGCGAATATCCATATAAAAGGGATAATCGCAATCTTGCTGGACGAGGGAGACGAGCTGGCGGGAGTCTGCATAAGCGACGGCAAAAGCACCATATTCCTCGGCACCGCAAAGGGCAAGGGGATACACTTCCACGAAAAGGACGCACGTCCGATGGGCAGGAGAACGGCCGGGGTTCGCGGCATACGGCTTTCCGGCGGCGACTACCTTGTAGGGATGGGGCTTGGCAGACCGGGCGCCGAGGTACTTACCCTTACCGAAAACGGCTACGGGAAACGGACAAACATATCCGATTACCGGATACAGTCAC
>BTTC01000176.1:0-4445 GCA_036244935.1 bacterium
GGCAGCGCGGCGGGGCTTCTCATAAGATTTACAGGGTTTCTGGATCGGGCGCCGGAAACGGGGATATTTTCGCCGACGGCATCATGAACAAAAAACAAAGCCGGCAAAAGGCCGATCAATAAATGCCTTGTATAAAAGTCTTTCCCTTTGTGTACCACCGCATCCCAAATTTTTGGTTAATATTAACACAGCCGCCCATGAAGTGGGCAACGTAATCGGCCTAACCCGGATTATTCATGAATAAAGCGGGCCAAAATGCCGCGGCGTCCCAATTGCCGCACGCGGTGGATAAAGCCGGTATCACGCCAGCGCGAGTTGCCGGTTACTTTCAAAGTGACCCGGAACCGTTGAAGCGGCCTGTCCGTCTGGTTTTGTATGGATTTACTGGTACTTTGGAAAACGCCCGGATTTTTTATGCGGTTGCTTGCAGCACGTGCACGAAACGCCTGTCGCGGCCCTTGCGTTTGAATACAACCGTACCGTCTTTTTTGGCGAACAGCGTGTGGTCGTTACCCATTCCAACGTTTTCGCCGGGATAAAACCTCGTGCCCCTTTGCCTGACAATTATGCTTCCGGCCCTCACGCTCTGGCCGCCCATGAGTTTCACGCCCAACCTCCGACCTGCGCTGTCGCGGCCATTTGATGTGCTTCCCTGCCCTTTTTTATGAGCCATCGGTTTTCCCGGGTTTCGGATTTTTTATCGCGGTTATCTCGATGCGCGTAAGCAGCTGACGGTGGCCGGTTTTCTTACGGCTGTTCTTACGCCTTAAATGCTTTTGAATAAAAATTTTCGTGCCCTTTGACTGGGCTATGATCTTTCCTTCCACGACCTTGTCGACGGTCGGATTCCCGATCTCGGTTTTCTTACCGTCGCCGGTCATAAGCACCCGGTCAAATAATACCTTCTCGCCCACGCCGCCGGGCAGACGCTCTACTTCTATAACGTCTTTACCGGAAACCCTGTACTGTTTCCCGCCGGTTTTGATTACTGCAAACATCTTTTCTCCAATCTCATTGCTCCGGACTTTTAACATAATCGATCTTCATCTGTCAAACGGTATAAAAAAGGGCCGGCGGACGATAAGCCGGATTCTGTCGCCCTTATAAAAAGGCGGACGGCCATTTATCTATGCCGGACCGTTAACGGTTCCGGTCGTGCAGCCAACCCGAAGGCTTGGAAACGAGCCGCCTCCCGTCCCTTTCGGGACGCGCCTTCCTATTTGGCCTTGCACCGGGCAGGGTTTACCATGCGGTCGACGTCGCCGCCGACCCGGTGAGCTCTTGCCTCGCCATTTCACCCTTACCCCGCCGAAGCGGGGCGGTATATTTTCTGCGGCACTTTCCCTGGGATTACTCCCGCTCCCCGTTAAGGAGTGCCCTGCTCTGTGGTGTCCGGACTTTCCTCCGGGATGTTAGACACCCCGGCGGCCGCCTGTCCACCGACCCGTCTGTTATTATTACTTATTTCAGGTTCGGGAAAATAGAGAAATCTGACGCAATGCTGGCACTTGTGCAGGTTAATGCGGGAGCGTATTTCAACCGCGAGCCTCGGCATCACTTTTTGGTGGCATGCCGAACAGAAGTTTTCCTTTTCACTTCCCACCAGCTCCACAACGGCCTTGTGGCTGCGCGCCGTGAACAGTTTTTCGTAGTGACCAAGATGGCCCGGATCGACCCTCACAGCCAGATCGCTCCTTTGTTTTTGGCATTCTTCCTTTTCCTTTTCAATCTTTTTAATTTCAGCTTCATTTCCGGTCTTCAAGCGGGCAAAATTTATTTCTTCTTCCTCGATTTTCTTTTTAAGGTGCTGTTCACCTTCCCTGCTTTCCTCCAGCTCCTCCATCAGCGTCAGTTGTTCGTCCTCAAGGTGCGTTACGGCATTTTTCATATTTTCGATTTCGGTCAGTACGGCCTTGTATTCAGCGTTCGTCTTGACATTGGGAAGTTTGGTTTTCGCCTTGGCCATACCGGTGATTTTTTCTTCCACCTCGCGCTCCTTTGCCAAGCGGAGCCTGTTTTTTTCTTCCACCGTTTTAAGGAATTTATCGTGTTCGTTTTTTGCGGCGTCAAGGGAAGCGGAATGCTGCCGTATCTCCAGCGGGAGAGCCTTCAGCAAATCGTCGAATCGCACTATCTCGTTATCCCGCTTTTGCAGTTCCAGCAGCAGTTCCAGATCTTTGTCCAATTTGATCCCTTAAAAAATTAGTAAAAAGCTCCTCGAAACGTGAATCTTGGATTTTAATCCTTTTTAACGTTTTTGTCAGATTCTTTTTAAGAACGATATGTCATGTTGAGTTGTCACCCTGAGTTTATCGAAGGGCTAAGCCTGCCGAAGGATCAAACCACAACCGGAAAAAAGTTCAGTTGTCGTTATTTCCCGTAATGGGGAGTACGCCGCGCTTGAGAACCTTATTCAATGCAAGGAACAGGGCTATGGCGATACCCCACTGGAACAGGCAGGTACCAAGACCCGATACGGCGAAAGGATTCCACCACTGCGGTTCTTTTTCTATGGCTTTATAAAACCACCACGCCATCATGGCCGCGAACTCCAGCGGGATCAAAAACATCACGGCGAAATCGAACCAAGCGCCGACGCGCATGTCACTGTGCTCATCCAGCAGATCCTTGCGGAACCTCGCCGCGCCGTACCGGAAAATCAAAAACGCGAACATGATACCGGAAAGGATGAGTCCCTGCCCCCATACCCAGTCCTGGTTATCCAGAAAGTCAGGATTAAGCGCCGACGGTATACCCAGCACGAAAGCGCCGGACACCACAATCACCACCGCGCGTTTTCTTGAGACGTTGAAATCCATGATAACGCGGGCGGGCAGCTCTATGAGTGAGATCAGCGAACTTAGCGCGGCAAATACCAGGGATACGAAAAAAAGCGTCCCGAAAAGCCATCCCAGCGGCATTTTCGCAAACAGGCCCGGCAGCCAGAAAAACGTAAGGCCTACCGAACCAGCTTCCAGAGCCGTTTCAGCTTCATCGACGCTGAGGAACGAAAACACCGTTGGTATGATGACCAGCGCGGCGATAACGGAGACTATGTTGTTGCCTATGCCGGTCATTATGGAATTGAAAACGATGTCCTGTTTTTTTCTTACGTACACGGCGTAAGTAAGGAAAAGCCCGAAACCGGCGCCGGTAGACCATGCGGACTGGCCGAGCGCCTCTATCCACGTTTTGTGGTTTGCGAGATATTCCCATCGCGGAACTAGCAAGTAGCGTATCCCTTCAAAAGCGCCGGGCAGCGTGCAGGCGCGTATCGCGGCGATAACCAGCAGTACGAAAAGCGCGGGGATCATTATTTTGTTCATCCTTTCGATGCCGCTTACGCCTCCCCTGTAAAGGATGACCCCGCAAATCAAAAGCGGTATGGATTGGAACAATACGGTAACCGGCGTACCGGCGAAGGAAAGGAACAGCAGCTCTGCGCCTTCGGGCGTTATGTCGTTAAAGGTACCGGTAACGGCCAGCAGCGCATAATAAACGCACCATCCGGCGATCACGGAATAGTAAAAAAGTACGGAAGAGGCGACAAGCGCGATGAACGCGCCCATCCACGCGAAGTTTTTATTATCAAAAAAGCCGGCGAATGTCCCCACAACGCCTTCGCGCGTCTTACGGCCAAGCGAGTACTCCACGATTATCAGAGGTATCGACCACGAAAAAAGGAAAAAAATCCACGGCACCAGAAATGCGCCGCCGCCGTTTTCTGCGATAAGGCGTGGAAAACGCCATATGTTCCCAACGCCTATGGCACATCCGAGCGAAGCCGCCAAAAGCCCCCATCTTGATGAAAAAAATTCGCGCTTATGGCCGCTCAGCTTAAGAACTCCTCTATGAACCTGGTAGTAATGTCACCTTGTCTGAACTCCTCTGAATGGAGTATACGGAAAAGAAGCGGCAGCGTGGTTTTTATTCCACCTATCTGAAACTCTCCCAACGCGCGTCTCATGCGCGCGATGGCATCGTGCCGGTTGGGAGCATGCACTATTACCTTCGCAATCAGCGAGTCGTAATACGGAGGTATGCCGCACCCGGTAAAAAGCGCGCTGTCCACCCTTACTCCCGGACCGCCGGGCATGGATAACTCGCTCACCCTGCCGGTGGATGGCACGAAATTTTCTGGGTCTTCCGCGTTTACCCTGCACTCGATGCTGTGTCCGCTCGAGCTTACGTCCGATTGCGCGATGCTCATCTTCTCGCCCGCCGCAATGAGTATCTGTTCCTTTATGATGTCTATGCCGGTAATCATTTCCGTTACCGGATGTTCCACCTGCACCCTCGTGTTCATTTCCATGAAGTAGAAACTTTTGCCGCCCTTGTCAAGAAGGAACTCAACCGTGCCTGCCGAATGATAGCCTATGTGTTCCGCAATCGTAACGGCGGCCTTGCTCATCTTCTTGCGGAGCGAAGGGCTAAGGGAGGCGCTT
>BTTC01000177.1:0-4358 GCA_036244935.1 bacterium
CCTTGGATGTGAAATAATTCCCATAAAAAACAACAAGTTGGATGATATAATGCAGAAACTGATTGAAGTAACACGGAAACTTAAAGAAGCACCTGAAGAGTTTAAAGAGGACCTGGATAGTAAGGATGCACTTAAGCAGGCTTACGGAACGGTTCATACCAAACCTGGTTGTAATATCCCATAACGAAGTACTGCCCGGCGCCAACATCGAAACGCTTGGCGTGGTGAGCGTATAGAGCGGGGCGGCGTAGCGTATAAAATGCAGATAAAAACCTTCAGGGCGATAAATATGCGGCAGGCGCTGGCAAAGGTCAAGGCGGAGATGGGATCAAACGCCATTATACTGAGCAGGACAAAGGTGAAAAACGGCGGCGCATTCGGTATTTTTTCCCGCCCGCTGGTAGAAGTTGCGGCGGCGCTTGATGAAGACGTGCGGGATAAACATATGGAAACCCGCCGTAACCGAGGTTCAAAAAGTCAAAAAAGTTCAAAAGAATTCGGGGGCAATCCGCCGCACGGCGGCGTGGAGACGGCTGTGGAAAACGTTCTTGGCCCCATACGCCAGGATATTCAAAACATAAAAGAGCTGATCGGCTCCACCGTTAACGCGGAAACGTTTGGCCGCGCGGAGCTTAAAAAGGCTGCAGGGCTGGCCGAAGATATTTGCGACATGAAAAACATGGTGGGGTTCATGCTGGAGCAGTCCGATTTTTACAAGGGCATAGGACTTCCCCGGAACCACCTTGCCTGTTACAGGCGTATGGTGGAGCGGGGGGTAGAGCCGGAGTTTGCGCTTAAAATCATTCGCGGCGTAATACGGGAAACCCCGGCTGGACCGGAGATGGAGCCGAGGCGCATCGTGGAGCGGGTTATGGATCGTATAAGCGAGTCGATGATTCTGGGCGATTCTTTCAACGGATACGACGATTCTCCGCAGGTTGTTTCGTTTATCGGGCCAACCGGCGCCGGAAAAACCACCACGATAGCCAAGATCGCCGCCGGGCTTGCGATGAAGGGCAAAAAGGTCGGCCTGATAACCATCGACACTTACCGCATCGCGGCGGTGGAGCAGCTGAAAATCTACGCCGATATAATCAAGATACCGCTTTTAGTGGCGCTGACGCCTGACGAACTGACCACGGCGGTTTCATCGTACTCCGGCAAGGACGTGATACTCATAGATACGGCGGGCCGCAGCCAACGCGACGTTGAAAAACTGGAAGAGCTTTCCTCCTTTATGGGCGGGAACGGACTGGTGGAGAACCATCTTGTCCTTTCCGCCGCATCCGACCCCGCCGCGCTGAATGAAGCGGTTGCCAATTTCGGCTGCGTGCCTCTGGCCGGGCTGATTTTCACCAAGCTGGATGAATCTAGAAAACCGGGCGTGGTAATCTCTCAAAACCTCAAAACCGGCCTGCCCATCGTATACTACACCACCGGTCAGAAAGTTCCCGAGGACATAAAAGAAAGCCGCTGCGCGCCGGAATTTTCGGCGCGCCTATTTATGAAAAATATGGCATAATCGTGGATAGGATTTTTATGGATCAGGCAGGTACGTTAAGAGAACTTAGCTCCGCAAAACAGAGCGGGGCCGCCGCCGGCGGGCATATCAGGGGAGTTGCCGTCGCAAGCGGCAAGGGCGGCGTGGGTAAAACCAACATCGTGGCGAACATGGCTTTTGAGCTGTCCCGCAAGGGAAGCCGCGTACTTGTTTTCGACGCGGACATGGGGCTTGGCAATATTCATATACTCCTTGGAATGTCGCCGAAGTTCAACGTGGGCCATGTGCTGGCAGGCTCGAAGGGACTGAAGGAGATACTGGTGGAGGGACCGGGAGGTATGAAAATACTACCGGCTTCAACCGGCGCCAAACAATACAGCGAAATCTCCGCAAACGAAAAGCTGGTGCTTAAAACCGAGCTTGAAGTACTCCAAAACGACTTCGATTACATCCTGTTCGACATAGGGGCGGGTATATCGGCCAACGTGATGTTTTTCTGCGCGGCGGTGCAAGACATCATTGTTATCGCTTCTACCGAACCCACATCATTTTCGGACGCTTACGCCTTAATGAAAATCCTCTCACGCGATTTCCGGGTTCACCGCTTCAGACTGCTGATAAACAGCTGCCGCGACCGCAAGGAGGCGCTGGGCGTATACCATCGGCTGGTGACGGTTTCCGACAGGTTCAGGCTTGGTATCAAGATCGACTTCATAGGCCATGTAACGCAGGACGAATCCGTAACGAAAGCCGTCCGCAAACAGCGGCTTTTTTGCGATCTTTACCCGCGTTCCGACGCCAGCAAGTGTGTTGCGGGATTGGTGGATATGCTCGTCAATACAATAGGAGACGGCGAACTTGAATGGGACAGGATATTCGGAGTCGGCGGTAAATGACTTCATACGCAAAAAAAATCCCGGTTGCGGTAGGTATTTTCTTTTTTTCGCTGGCGTGCGCCGTTGCACTTTTAAACGGCGTCGATATCGGTTCAACGCTTATACGCGGCGGTGTTGCCGCTGTAATTTCAATGGTTTTGGCAACTTTGTTCGGTTATGTCATATTTGCCCGAAAACCACCCCCAATAGATCCGCCTCCAGTACCTACCCAAACGGCCTGGGAAACAGAGCAAAAAAATGGGTTGAAACCATAAAATTCCTTTATAATGGGGATAGAATTTTTTAATGGGTTCCGGGCATATTAATAGCTTATCGTAGAATAGCTGACTGAATATGTTAATACGGGTTTGAGGAGAGTATGGAGGGCTTCTGGATATTCTAAAAAAAGAACGCGCGAAAGTTTCTCAGGTGAGGACGTTTTCGGATAGACTGGCCGATCACCGTCAGATAAGGTCTCACCTCAGAAAACTTCCCGAGAACTACACCGGTCTGGACATCAAGATTGACAACCAGCCCGTGCAGTTCCGGAGTTTTTACCTGGGATTTTCATCGCCGGCGGAAAAGGAAATAATAATAGACGGCCTGATTCCCGTACACGGAAACGTGAATATCGAGGATTCCAGCAAGATTACCGTCTCCTATTTATTCGGTGATATTGCGTATGTCTTCACCAGCGGCTACCTTGAGACCATTGAGGACAGGTTCACATCCTTCAGAATTTCCATGCCGGATACCATACGAAGATTTCAGAGGCGAAAGGCGTTCAGGGTTGTTCCGTCCGTAGCCACCCCAATATCAGTGCAGCTTGGCAGCGGTGACGACGAAGAAGTGGCCAACATCAGCACCGGGGGAATGTGCTTCTACACATGGCGCCCCATTGAAGATCTGGAAGTAGGAAGAAATCTTTATGACATCACGTTCAACTTACCATCCGAAAAGCACGATTTAAAAATAAAGGCCGTCGTGCGGGCCTATACGAAAAACCAGGTACCCACCCTAAGGGGCGTAAGAAGTAAATGCAGTGTCGAGTTTGTAGGTTTGAATCACGAGCTGGCCGATGTAATCAGAAGTTACGTGATGGACAGGCATCAAGAAAACAGCCGTAAAAACCACACCGAGTTTTTTTAGGTTTTCGCATAACTCCGGTTCTATTTCGTTACTACGCCATCAAGCCGGCGCGCCTTGCCTGCCGGCGTTGGAGAAAGCCTTTGTACGTATCCCCCGTTAATGTTTCACAATCCCTGGGCGTTAAAGCCATGCGTCGGTTTTCTTAGAGCTGTCCGCCGACCGGAAAAAGCGGTTTTTTATTTTCGACGCCAAAATCGCAGCCTGCCTTTTGCTGCGCGTCATCCTGAGAAAATTCCAGATAACCGACGGGCGCAGGTAGAAGGCGCGATACGCCTTGCTGTTCCAGCGCGCAAGTTCCGCAACCGAAAGTCCACGCGGGTGATAGGTCACCTTTTCCACCGTATGGCCGCTCCAGTCCGGCATGAACTCCGGCTCGTTTTCCTGCAGGTAGTCGGCTATCTCCGTTCCGGGAGTGGCGCGGAAAGGATAAAAAACCGCCATATCAAGCGGAAGGCGGCGGGCGAAATCTATAGTCTCCTGAATGGTACCGCGCGTCTCGGTGGGGTATCCGATTATAAAAAAACCCTGCACAAGGATATTGGTCGTCTCTTTTATCAGGTTTACCTTTTCTTCAATCTTTTGCAGCGAGACCCCTTTTTTCATGAACTCCAGAATTCTTTGCGAGCCCGTTTCGATTCCCACCGATGTGCCGTAAAAGCCGGCCTGTTCCATCACGCGCAGCAGCGGCGCGTCCAGAGTGTCCAGCCGCGTTCCGTTGGGAGTTACCCAGTGTATTTTGATATCCCGTTTTATCAGCTCTTCGCAAAACTCGTACACGTAATTCTTGTTTACAGTGAATATGCTGTCGGTAAGGTGAATTTCATCCACGGAGT
>BTTC01000178.1:0-4310 GCA_036244935.1 bacterium
TTTAATGGCGGAATCGCGCATAAAATACCCGGCGATCCGGTTTTGGGCATTTCCTATGCGCTCGCAACGGCGTTTTGCTGGGCCGCCACGCAGATATCATTCGAAAAGATTACCAGAAAAAAATCGCCGTTTGTCATATCCGTTTATACGACCGGAATCATGTTCGGCTTTTTTCTTGCGCTGGGCGGTATGCCACCGATCAACCTTGACGCAAGGACGTGGACTCTTGTGATCCTTCTGGGAACCGTTACGTGGTACGTACCGCTTCTCCTGACAATCTACGGCATAAAGCGTATAGGCGCGTCCAACTCTTCCATTGTTCAGACGCTCGGCCCCGGCATGACCGTTTTGATTGCATGGATTATACTGGGAGAAACGCTCGTCGTTAAACAGATAATGGGTATGTTGATGTTGATTGCCGCTGTTTACCTGTTGAGGAACGAAACAAAAAAGCTGGAAAACGCTTCCGCCGTGGAAGCGGGCCGCGTTCACGGTTCGGGCGGGAATTTTGTACAATAGCGCAGGATGATATTTAAAAAACTGGGGTAGTTGGTCATGCTTGAGATTGCCGGTAAAAAAATTAACAGCCGCCTGTTCGTAGGCAGCGGCAAGTTCCCATCCAACCGTTTGATGAAAGAGGCGATTATCGCCTCTGGGGCGGATTTGGTAACCGTTTCCCTTAGAAGAGTTGATTTGCACGGCAAGGGCGAGTCTATTATCGACTGCATTCCAAATGGAATCCGGCTTTTACCAAATACCTCCGGCGCAAAAAACGCGGATGAGGCCGTCAGGATAGCCCGGCTGTGTAAAATGGCCAACAAAACAAACTGGATCAAACTGGAGGTCATACCCGATCCCGTGCATCTTCTGCCCGACCCCGTGGAAACGCTCAAGGCGGCGCGGCAGCTTGTCAAAGAGGATTTCGTAGTTTTGCCCTATATAAACGCCGATCCCGTACTGGCAAAACATCTCGAAGATGCAGGGTGCGCGACGGTTATGCCGCTAGGCTCGCCCATCGGTACCAACAGGGGGCTTGAAACGCTTGAAATGATCCGAATAATAATAGAGCTTTGCTCCGTACCGGTCGTCGTCGACGCCGGTATCGGAAGGCCTTCGGACGCCGCGCTTGCAATGGAAATTGGCGCAGACGCCGTTTTGGTAAATACCGCCATAGCCGTTGCAAAAGACCCCGTCCGGATGGCGGACGCATTCAGGCGCGCCGTGGATGCCGGACGCATAGCTTATGAGGCTGGGCCGGGCGAGGTGAAGGGCACGGCGGAAGCGTCGAGCCCTTTAACCGGCTTTCTGGGCAGCTAGACCGTTTTATTCGTTCCATACCCGATTACGGATTTTATACGGTGTAACTACCAGAATGAATACTTAAACTGTTTATTATCAGCTGGTTGCGTCCCGCATCCTACCCACGGTGAGGGTGATTATGCAAATAATTGATTAGGGACATAGAACTTGGTAAAATTTAATAAGTTGCAGCAGCGAGGAGCAGATCTATAAAAAAACTAAAGAAATACGCACAACCCACCGATATATAAAACCGAGGAAGTATTGAAGATATATGAATATGCTTAAAATTGAAAAGAAGATAAATAAAGTGATCGGTGTGGAGGGGGGGAGGTATATGCCGCGAACATAAATCCCGTTATCCAAGCCTTTTCTTATACGGGTTTGTTATCAACAATTGCAGGTAATGTCGGTTTAAACAAAAATAACAGTAGACTATATGGAGGGTCTGCCAATGAAAAAAATAGGATTTTTTCTAATCGCAGTCATGCTGATGAGTTCAGGTACGGCGCTGGCCGCATCCGGTGAACAGTACGGGTTCTGGTTTGAGGGGTTTAACTGGCGTACGTACTTCAACGTCACGAACGAAAACGACGCCGGGGTCACCAGAACCGCAACAATTACATTCTATGACGACACGGGTTCATCTGTAGGTTCAACAAGCCGGACCGTTGCTCCTAACGCCCAGTGGAACTTCAACACATCAACCATTGGAACCATTTCTACGAGTGCGCTGACGGCCAACTCGTACGGCGGCGTAGCCGTTATAAGCGGTACGGACGTTCAGGGCTACGTAACGCAGTTGAACACGACCTCCAACGCCGGCTTCAACTTCAGGATTATTGACGACGCTACCGAATAGGCCGTTAATAAATTAACAAGCAGTTTATTACAAAACCCCGGTTCCATTTTGGGCCGGGGTTTTCTATTATATACCGCATATGAAACATAACGTTTTGCCGACGGTAATCACGGCTTTTTTCATTTTGGCTTCCTGCTCTTCAAAATCGGATAGGAGCAGTATCGATTCCGAAATATATTTTTCGATAGCCAGGGAGTACGTTTCGGCCGGCGAGCCCGAAAAGGCTCTGATGGAAATCGATAAGGCCATAAACGCCGACCCAAAAAACCTTGCCGTTTACTTTCTCAAGTGCGAAACGCAGGCTGGAATCGGCAGATTCGATGAAGCATTCAAAACCATAGAAAACCTTGACAAACGGCTTCCTGCTGAAAAAAAGTACCTTAAAGACCACTGGCTCGGCGTTGTTTATTTCCATAAAAACGACTTGGCCAAAGCGGCGGAACATTTTATAACTTCTTCCCTGAAAAGCCCGGATTTTGCGGGTAATTACCAGTCGCTCGGTCAGGTTTACACCTTGCTGCGCGAACCGGAAAAGTCGATAGAAAATTACGTGCGCTGGACGGCGCTGGAACCTGAATCGGATCATGCATGGGGGCAGCTTGGCATCGCCTATGTCTCGGCAAAAATGTTCGACAAGGCGAAGGAGGCTCTGGACAAGGCGCTGGCCATCAACAAAACAAGCGCCGAAGCCTACAATTATCTGGGCACGTGGGCGATGGAACAAAACCGATGGAGCGAAGCTGAAACCTACTTTAAAAAATCAATAAAGCTGAACAGCTCGAACCCTTTCGCCAATCTCAATTACGGCCAGTATCTTATGCTGAAAAACCGCTCAGGCGAGGCGTACCCGTATCTTAAAAAAGCGTATGACCTCAAGCCGGACGTTGTATACACGCTCTTTTGGCTCGGCAAATACCGTCAACTCAAAAAGGAGTATAAAGAGGCCTACCGCCTATTTGAGCGCGCTGTAGAGCTTGACCCCTCTTTCTGGGCCGCGCGCAGGGTTATTGCGGACGTTTCCCTTGAAAGCGGGGAGGACGTCCAAAAAACCGTAAAGATCATGCAAGACGGAATCGCCAACGACCCGCACAACCAAAAAGCGTACCTGTTCTATATCGCCCGCCTCAAGCTGGAACAAAACGATCCCGAGGCCGCCCTTGATTACGCGAACAAAACGCTGACCCTTCTTGATAAATCCGCCGTGCGGGAAATTGCCGACGTTCATAACCTGAAGGGGAGGATATACGAAAAACTCGGCCAACCTGACAAAGCGGGGCTGAAGCGCGAAAAAGTTCCAAGCGCGCAGCTGCCACCCTGAGCTGTTTGCCGTGAGCCTGCCGTGGTTCCATACTCCGACTGCTACTTTAAAAGCAGTCGGCTTACTTTAAAAAAAGTAAGCAGCATACGCGTAGCAGATGTATAAACGCCCCATCGCCGCCGGATCGCTTGTCTTCATCGTCACCGCCGTTTACTACCTTTCGTTTTGCAGTTACGGAATCAACCTCTGGGACGAAGGCGGCATCTACGCGGGGGGGTTGCGATACCTTAACGGCCAAAGCGTTCACAAGGATTTTTACGGCTACCAGCCCGGCAGATATTTTATGGTGGAAACCATTTTCCGGCTTTTCGGAAACGAGATGCTGCCCGTGCGTTACGTCTTCGCCGCCGCCAGCGGATTTTTTACGGTTTTCGCATTCCAGATTTGCCGCAGGCTTATGCCGCCCGCTTTTACCGCAGCGGCTTTGGCTCTGATGATTTCCGCTCCGGCGGTCTATTACCAGCGTTTTTACGGGCTGGGGTTCCTTTTCGGAGCGTGGGCCGTACTGGTTTACCTTGAAGACCGTCGAAATATTTTTTGGCTGTTCGCCGCCGCCTTGTACGCCTATTTTTTCAAGGTAGAAATTCTGGCTGTCATGCTTCCGGTATATCTGTACCTGCTGTGGAATCGTTTCGAGCGCCCCCATATAAATGCTGCTTTTACAGCTGGCTTGGCCGGGGTCTTATTTATCACTCTTATAAATCCCTCCATAAAATCATTTCTGCTTACGCTCAAAAATTATTACGAATACTGGGGCAATCCTTTTCCGGTCTTATGGGAAGGTTATCAAGGCAGTAAGTTCGGTTTTTTCGCCTTTATGGAAAACATTCT
>BTTC01000179.1:0-4306 GCA_036244935.1 bacterium
ACTCAACATTGGAGCGGCTTGTAAATTTTAGAAAACCCTCGCAGTACTTGTCCGCAATGTCGCAAATATCCCTTATCTTGTCGACGCTAAGCGTTCGCGGAGAACCGGCCCTGACCGTATAAAGTTTGTCGCCGCTTTGACCAACATGAACCAGCACGCCGGGGCGAAGCCGCTCGTGGTACTTCCACGTACCGTAATTCTTTGACATGAGCGGATGCAGATACTCCTTGTAATTCGGAGCGCCGTTATCTCTTGGCGCCCTTGCTTCCGGAAATTTTTCAGCCATAATTTATAATACCTTTCGTTATTCGTTAAGATACGGATTCCATCGTTTCCTTATCTTTATTCAAGACGCGCACCTCTTTTTTCTGTTCTCCTCCCAAACGCGGCGCCGCACCATATTCCTCGAACCTTATATACGGGCTTATTCTGGGGCGGTTTATCATATTCGGATCAGGCTCAATACCGACGCCCTTGAGGAACGTGGCAAGACCGATCCGGGCAACAAACTCGCCTATACGCTCGTGCTCATTCGCATTGTCGTTCCAGAACTCCCATATTGTATCTACAAGGTCCGTGATCTTGCCCCAATCCTTTTCGGATTCAACTTTCATGAACGGTACAAGAACCGCACTCATGGTATCGCCGATTTTCAGGGTGCGTTTGCCGCCAAGAAGAATGGTAACGCCCTTATCCTTGCCGACCGCCAGCGCCTTGTGCATCACGTTTATGCAGTGCATGCAGTGGACGCAGTCGTCACTTTCCACAACGATCTTGCGGTCTTCCAGAGTAATGCACTTCGTGGGGCACATGGACAGTACCTGTTCGTAAACCAGTTTTTCGCTATGCTCGTCGATGAATTTACCGACTTCCTCCTGGTCGATCTGCATCGGACCGCGCCATGTTCCGATTATCGGCATGTCGGAGCGCTGCATGGAGTTGGCGCAGTCGTTGGCGCAGCCTGAGAGTTTGAACTTGAATTTGTACGCGAATTCCGGCCTATGAAGTTCGCTGATGTATTTATCCGTTATGTGTTTTGTAAGGCTGAGGGTATCGTAACAGGACATCTCGCACCTCGCGGGGCCGATGCAGCAGGCCAGCGTTCTTAACGCCGGGCCGGAACCTCCGATGTCCCATCCGGCATCCATCAGGTCTTCGGCAGTTTCGTATGTCTGCTCGTCGTTGTAGCCAAGCAGGAGGATGTCGCCGGTCATTCCATGAAGCTGGACTATACCCGCGCCGTGTTTTTCCGTTATATCGCAAAGGTTGCGAAGCGCCTTGGTGCTGTACACGAATCCCGACGGCGCGATAACGCGGATAGTGTGAAACTGGTTTAATTTGGGGTATTTATCCGTAAGGTCGGACAGGCGGGCAATAACGCCTCCGCCGTACCCGGGAACGTTTAATACGGTTCCCTGCCAGTAGTTCCATCTGTCTTGATAAGACTGTTCGAGCTGTCCAAGCAGCTGCTCGACCACAGGTTTTCTTTTAGCCAGATTTTCAAGATCGTCCATAAAGCTGGGCCACGGCCCACCCTTAAGTTCGTCCAGCATCGGCGTTTTACCTTTGGCTTTATCGCCTCCGTTTTTCCCCATATACTATCTCCTCTTTCTGATAAGCGTTTTGTATGCTTCGTCTGATTCCGCTACTTCCCGCACCGAAAAAAAAACGTCTGGGACATGCGCCTCCGCCGTTACGGTTTTCATTGCCTTTACACGAGTCATCACGCCAAACCTACACGTCCATGAGCATACGACGTGTTTTTCCGCGCCTTTACACGAGTCATCACGCCAAACCTACGTCCATGAGCATACGACGTGTTTTTCCGCAAGTTCAACGAACCCCGCGTAATCGACCACCTTGATGCCGTCAATCACGTTTTTTAATCCTCTGGTCTTCAGGTCTTCCTGAAGCGCGAATATCTGATATTTTTTCAAGGCTTCACGCATCATCGGCTCAATGCTTGTGCCGGATGCGGCAGCCCAGACAGCGTCTTCGTACAACAGAACCGGGGTATCTTCGGTGGCATACTTGAGGCAGTTCTCGAGATTTCTGGTTTCAAAGGCCGACTTGTTAACTGTTAAAAGCAACGTCTTCTCCCAAATTTAAAACGGCAGCACTACGTCCTGTTCCCGCATTACGCTGGAAATTTTTTCTTTTTCAACCACTTCCACCGGAGTTATGAGATCCTCCTCCTTGAGTCCCCTGGCCTCCAGCGACTCCTTGTCTACGTAAAGGTGTTCGACCCCGTAGTCCTCCAATATCCTCAGGGTGTTGGAGAAATCCTTAACGCCGATTGCGCTGGTATCCTGGCCTTTTACGAGGGACAACACGCCGTCCTCCACGAATGCGACGTTTATTAGCTGGTCGTAAGCCGCCATTATCAATATGACCTCCAGCCCTTCGTAAGGGTATATGGAGCCGTGCGGCGCTTTCTTCATCAGGAATAAAAACTTTGCCGGTTTTTCTTCTTCAGCGTCGCCCATAGTCAATCTCCAAAGGTTATTAAGCGGTCGGAATTGATACCGATTTCCGTAAGCTGGCCAAGACCGGAAATTCTTGTGCCCTTTATAAGGTTGTCACCCTTTATGCCCCTCCGCTTGGCCGCGGCGATACACACGATAATATCAACCCCATGCTTTTCCGCCATCTCGGACCATCGGTTCGGTATATGCCGGTCGTCCCGGGGCGGCTCTGAAAAGCCGGTGGCGTTATGGACTCCGTCGTTGTAAAAAAATACGCCGGTAATCTCGTGACCTTTCTTTATGGCCGCCATCGTAAAGTTGTACGCGCTGTCCGAAGCCTGATGCTGGTACGGCCCGTCAAGAATCAATATCCCAAATTTCATATTCCCCATAACTCCCATAAACCTGTTCAAAGGCAGTTTAAAACAACCATGCGTTTGACTTATGAATGTCGAGTACTGTTAGGGGCAAATCTGGTGCCATTTATTTTTTTGACTATTTCACGGTTTGCACACACTGGTAAACATAGTGCGAAATATTGCTATCATAGCATAACTATCTGATAAATAAGATAAAATATTACGGCGATTCGATTTAAAGAAAATCCGGTAAAAAACGGTTGGTAAAGAATTACCGCCCCTCATGTGGTATTTGCACCATACATGTGACCCGTCAATAGTTCACCCGCCAGATACTTGCAATGCAAAAAACCGGACATCGAATGTATAAAAATGCTTTTCAAAGTGCAGTTAATCAGACGTTATCAGGATCCCCCGGTTTGATGTTACTTAAACGTTTGATATTAAAACCCGAATCATGGCCGTTTTTAGGCATTGAATATGCAGATACTTGTTGCGGGAAATCTTTATGAATTGTGCTAAAGTTAATTATTGTAGGCGGTTGATTAATTATGGTCTTTTACCTTAACAGGGATTTCAGGGTTTTGTTTTCATCAAAAGGTTTCAGTATTCTGGAGGTGCTTATCGCCATAGTCATATTTTCTGTTGCGCTGGTGGCGATGTCATCCATTTCGCTTACGCTGATAGGCGGAAACAACTCGAGCAGACATTTTACGGAAGCCTCGATTCTCGCGCAGGACACTTTGGAGTCGATAAGAAATGTTCAGCCGGGATTCGATCTGGGCGCGGACATGACGCTGGATCCGGTCTCCTCGTGCAACCCGACGATTGACGATACGATACCGTCCTTGATGGCCAATTGCAATACGTCAAACGACGCCGTTACGGATGAAGCATCGCTTTTCGCTTCACCGGATCATGCTTACGACGTGGATGCTTATGGAAATGAAACATCAATCTTGCTCAACGGCCCCTCCCTTACAACCGCCAATACTTTACGCCGCTCGTGGACGATAAGGGACAACACTCCAGCCGCGGGCATGAAAACCGTTACAGTTGTGGTGGGATGGTCGGTAGGGAGCTCAAGCAGGTACATGGCGGTTTCATCGGCTTTTCAGGGTAACTGACATGACGCGCGTTTGTAATAATCAAAAAGGTATTTCGCTATTGGAACTGCTGATTGCCATAACGATCAGCTCCATAGTGGCTTTGGCCATATTTAAAATTTTCAACACCCAAAACAAGCTTTTCGCAGGTGAACAAAAAGTAATGTCCATGCAAAGCAACGCAAGAAAGGCGATGAACGAAATTGCCAGAAGAATGCGCTTTGTGGGTTACGACCCCACCGAGGCGGGTACGAGCACTTTCGGCCTTACTAACAGCAGTTTTTCCGCCTCCTCCTCCGCATCGATTGTAAACAACGACTCAATCTATTTTACCGCCGATTCTGATGAAGACGGCGTACTGGATGCAAACGAAACG
>BTTC01000180.1:0-4274 GCA_036244935.1 bacterium
AAACTCTTGAGTTGCTGAAAGAGACTTTACTTTTCGTTGTGGCTGTAAAGATGGTCATTTTTTTCTTTCTGGGACTTTACGCCGGGCCGTGGCGGTTTACAGGCGTCCTTGATTTGATCAACCTGGTAAAAGCCGGCATTCTCGGTTTTTTCGTTGTTATGGTCGGCATGATTTACTTCTATTACCCCGGAGGTTTTTCGCGTTCCGTTTTCGTTATCGATGCCATCAACACAGTCTTACTCGTCGGTTTTTTCCGTTTGTGCATCCGAATCGGCTACTCGCGCCAGTTGCTGCGCGGCACCTTGACAGGGGTTTTCGGTTCCATGCTCATGAAAGATAAAACAGCAGGCCGGAAAAATGTTCTCATATACGGGGCTAACGACCGCGGGGAGATACTTTTGCGCTCCCTTATTTCCCTGCATATCCAGAATTCCTTCAATGTCGTTGGTTTCGTGGACGACCAACGTAAATGCAAGGGGATGATCATACACGGCGTAAAACATCTTGGCGGATCAAACGATCTGGAAAGGCTCATAGGTAAATACGAGGTTGCCGAGATGATGATTGCATCAGACCCGGGCAAGGAGATCGTAAGCCGTGTTTTTAACGCCTGCCAGAAAAACAAAATAGCCTGCCGCGTGATTCCGCCGTACATCGATGTCGTACATAAGCGGTTCGGCGCGTCGCAGTTGAAGAGCATATCCATTGACGACCTTCTGCGGCGGGATACGGTATCGATAGATTACACGCATGTCGCGGATATGATAAAAGGAAAAAGAGTTCTCGTAACGGGCGCGGCGGGGTCCATCGGCAGACAGTTGTGCATGCAGCTTCTGGAGTTTGATCCTGCCGAGCTTGTCTGTATTGATATGGGTGAAAACCCGCTTTTTTTCCTTCAGCAGGAAATACGCGTCGCCACCACAGGCGCGCCCTGCTTCTTTTACTGCTCTAACATCAACAACCTGAAAAAGATGGAATACATATTCTCGCGTCACCACCCGGAGATCGTATTCCATGCCGCCGCGCACAAGCATGTGCCGCTTATGGAAGCTAACGCGGATGAGGTGATTCAAAACAACATCGGCGGAACCAAAAACACGGCGGATATGTCGGACAGATTCGGCGTAAAGACGTTCGTATTTATTTCAACCGACAAAGCGGTCAGTCCGGCCAACGTCATGGGGTGGACAAAACGAATGGGCGAAGTATACGTCCAGCACCTGGCCGGCAGAAGCAGAACGAAATTTCTTTCGGTCCGGTTCGGCAACGTGCTTGGCAGCAACGGAAGCGTGGTTCCTATTTTTCGTAAGCAGATAGAGGACGGCGGCCCCGTTATTGTTACGCATCCGGAAACGACAAGGTATTTTATGACCATACCGGAAGCGGTACTGCTGATTTTGCAGGCGGCCCATATGGGCGGGCAGGGCGATCTCCTGATACTTGACATGGGCAAGCCTGTCAAAATAACCGAACTTGCGGATGTGATGATACGTATGGCGGGGTATACCCCCGACGAAGATATTCAAATCAGGTTTTCCGGCCTTCGTCCGGGTGAAAAATTGCACGAGGAACTGGTCAACTGCAGCGAAAATATGATTAAAACCGCCCACCCAAAGGTATCCGTCGTAAAAAACGGATGTTATAGCGGCGGTGAAGTACCGGAAATAGTTAGCAGCGTCCTGTCCGAAAATCCGGAGAACTGGGAAAGGGCATACAGCAAGCTCAAAGATGGGCTGGAAAGCCTGGGAAAACCGCAGGAAAAATACGGGATAGAAAATAATAAAGCCGCTCCTCTTGCGAAAAACGTAGATTAGCCGTATAATTCCCCCGGTTTGGTGTTGTATTGCGTTCAGGGAACTGGTTCGGGTGGAACCCGTTTGCGTACCGGGGGTCTTTAAATCAATGCGTGTTGATATTTAGACCTTGACAACGATTCAGCATTATTCATAGCATCAAGGTTTATATTTTAAAACAGCTGGCGTAGCTCAGCCGGTAGAGCAGCTGATTTGTAATCAGCAGGCCGGAGGTTCAAATCCTCTCGCCAGCTCCAGGGGCTGCGGGCCGAAACGCGCGTAACATTTTTTTAATTACGTTTGTATATGCTTTTAAATTTGGAGAGGTTCCCGAGTGGTCAAAGGGAACAGACTGTAAATCTGTCGGCTTATGCCTTCGGAGGTTCAAATCCTCCCCTCTCCACCATTGTGGAGAGAAAAACAGAGGGTTGCGGGAATAGCTCAGTTGGCTAGAGCATCAGCCTTCCAAGCTGAGGGTCGCGGGTTCGAGTCCCGTTTCCCGCTCCAGTACAGCGTGGCTGTTAGATGCCCGCGTAGCTCAGGGGCAGAGCGCTTCCTTGGTAAGGAAGAAGTCATCGGTTCAAATCCGATCGTGGGCTCCAAATATTTTATCCGGATATTGTTGGGAGGAATAAGGTAATGGCTAAGGAGAAATTTGATCGCAGCAAGCCGCACGTCAACGTCGGTACTATTGGTCACGTTGACCACGGCAAGACTACGCTTACTGCTGCTATTACGGAGGTTCTGTCGAAGAAGGGTCTTTCTGATTATGTTCCGTTCGACCAGATAGATAAGGCTCCCGAGGAGCGTGCGCGCGGAATAACGATAGCTACTGCGCACGTTGAGTACAACACCGAGAAGCGCCATTACGCTCACGTTGACTGCCCCGGGCACGCCGACTACGTAAAGAACATGATCACCGGCGCCGCTCAGATGGACGGAGCCATCGTCGTCGTATCTGCTGCTGACGGCCCCATGCCTCAAACGCGCGAGCATATTCTTCTTGCCCGCCAGGTTGGCGTTCCCTACATAGTTGTGTTCATGAACAAGGTCGACCAGGTTGACGATCCCGAGCTTCTTGATCTTGTCGAGATCGAGGTTCGTGAGCTTTTGAACAAGTACGAGTTTCCGGGCGACGACATCCCTGTAATCAGGGGCAGCGCTCTTTTGGCTTTGAATAACCCTGAGGACGAGGAGAAAACGAAGTGCGTATGGGAGCTTATGGACGCCATAGACAATTCCATTCCCGATCCCAAGCGCGACATCGACAAGCCGTTTTTGATGCCTGTTGAAGATGTTTTTTCGATATCCGGCCGCGGCACTGTCGCCACCGGCCGCATTGAACGCGGTATCGTCAAGGTCGGCGAAGAGGTTGAGATAATTGGCATAAAGGATACCGCCAAGACTACGGTTACCGGCGTTGAGATGTTCAGGAAACTTCTGGACGAAGGGCGCGCCGGCGACAACGTTGGCATTTTGCTTCGCGGCGTTAAGCGCGACGAGATTATTCGCGGTCAGGTCGTGGCTGTTCCCGGCTCCGTCAAACCGCACAGGAAGTTCAACGCCGAGGCCTATATTCTTACTAAGGAGGAGGGCGGCAGACACACCCCTTTCTTCAAGGGTTACCGTCCGCAATTCTTTTTCAGGACTACCGACGTTACCGGCTCCGTTGTTTTGCCGGACGGCGTTGAGATGGTGATGCCGGGCGACAACATAAGCATGTCGGTAGAGCTTTTAACTCCGATTGCGATGGAAAAAGAACTCCGGTTCGCCATCCGCGAGGGCGGACACACCGTCGGCGCGGGCGTAATCACGAAGATAAACGAGTAGGGTATGAGAGACATAATAGGACTCCAGTGTGGAGGCTGCAAACGAAGGAACTATACGACGACTAAAAATAAAAAACTCCACACGGGAAAATTCGAGGCTAAAAAGTACTGCCGTTTCTGCAGGCAGCATACGCTGCACAAAGAAGTAAAGGTTTAGGATAAAAAAAATAAACAAGGCCAGTAGCTCTAACGGTTAGAGCACCGGACTCCAAATCCGGGTGTTGGGGGTTCGAATCCCTCCTGGCCTGCCAGAAAGGTTTGAGCGATATTTTGAGCGTAGTAAAAGTAAAGAGAAAAAACCCGATCAAGGAGGGGCTGCAGTTTATAGCTGAATCCAGAAACGAGCTGCGTAAGGTGACATGGCTGTCACGCAAGGAAGTAATTTCCATTACGATAGTTGTCGTCGTTTCGGTTTTTATCGTCGGAATTTACCTTGCGGTAACCGATTGGGGACTGTCTGAAATTATTAAAGGTTTAATAAGGTGGTGGCGTGGGGCTTAATTGGTACGTGATACATACCTACTCGGGGTATGAGCACAAGGTGAAAGATGCGCTCAAGGAGCAGTTCGAGATAAAGGGTCTCGGTGAAAGGCTTGGGGAGATCATGGTGCCTATGGAAGACGTAAAGGAATTCAAGGGAGGCAAGCAGAAG
>BTTC01000181.1:0-4261 GCA_036244935.1 bacterium
AAGGCATGCCTCTTCCTCGGTTCAGGCTCGGTGATACACGCGATGGGTGGAGAACAGAACATGGATAAAATGGGCGGCCTGAAAAAACATATGCCGCGCACGTACTGGACTTTCCTCATATCCACGCTGGCAATATCCGGCGTATTCCCTTTCGCCGGATTTTTCAGCAAGGACGAGATACTGGCCAAAACCTTCGGTTCGGGACATACGGCGCTGTGGGTAATCGCCACCGTTGCGGCGGGTCTTACCTCTTTTTACATGTTCCGCGCCGTTTTCAGAACGTTTCACGGCGGATGCCGCGCGGATGACGAAACGAAAAAACATCTCCACGAATCCCCCAACCTCATGACGCTGCCGCTTGTAATACTCGCCTTCCTTGCGGCGATCGGCGGCTTGCTGGGCATCCCGCTGATTGAAGGCGCAAACGTTTTGCACAACTTCCTCAGCCCGGTTTTCACCCAATACCAGCCGCACGCAGCCGAGCATGCGGCGCACCATTCGATCGCCCTTGAACTGGGTTTGATGGGGCTGTCGCTGGCGGTTGCCGGCATAGGCATTGCGTTTGCCTATTACTTCTATCTTTTCAGGCCGCAAGCGGCTGATTCGATGGAAAAATCCTTCAAGCCTTTGCATACGCTAATTTACAGAAAATATTACGTGGACGAAATCTACGCCGCCGTCTTCACGAACCCGATAATCGGGATCAGCAGGAAATTTTTATTCAGGATATTCGACGTGCGCGTCATAGACGCCACCGTAAACTCGGTCGCTTCTTTCTTCGTCGCCATCAGCGCCTTTGCGCGCAATATCCAAACCGGACTGGTGCGCGACTACGCGCTGACCATGCTGATCGCCTTTGTCATGTTAATCGGATACTACATCTGGGGCTCAGCATGAGTTTTCCATTACTTTCAGCGATTACGTACGTGCCGCTTGCCGGAGCGTTTTTGATACTTATGATCGGCGGCCAGAACAAGAACCTCATAAAAACCGTAACTCTCACCGTCGGAATAGTCGATTTCATATTATCACTGCCGCTTTTTTTCATGTTCAAAATCGGCAGCTCCGAAATGCAGTTCGTGGAGCGTTTCGACTGGATAAAAACCTTCGGGGTGGAATACCACATGGGCATCGACGGCATATCGCTGTTCATGGTTTTGCTGACCACCTTTACATGCATGATCTGTTACATATCAACGTGGAACTCCATAGAAAAACATGTGAAGGAATTCAACATCGCCGTGCTTATATTACAGACAGCGATGGTTGGCGTTTTCTGCGCGCTGGACTTTGTTTTGTTTTATTTTTTCTGGGAGCTGATTCTGATCCCCATGTACATGCTGATCGGGATATGGGGCGGGCCGCGCAGGATTTACGCAACGGTGAAGTTTTTTATTTACACCATGGCTGGCTCGGTACTTTTACTGCTGGCGATACTGGCGCTTTACTTCGAGCAGTATTCACAAACGGGCATATACAGTTTCGACATACTGGGATACCACGGAATGCCGCTTTCGCCTCTTTTCCAGTTCTGGATGTTCTTGTGCTTTTTCATTGCGTTTGCCATAAAGGTTCCGCTTTTCCCGTTCCACACGTGGCTGCCGGACGCACACGTCGAAGCGCCCACCGTCGGCTCCGTAATCCTTGCGGGAATACTTCTGAAGATGGGCACCTACGGTTTTTTAAGGTTTTCGCTGCCGATATTTCCCGAAGCGTCGGGTGCGGCAACATGGTGGATCTGCTGGCTTGCGCTTATCGGTATCGTATACGGAGCGCTGGTTGCGATGGCGCAGGACGACGTGAAAAAACTCGTGGCGTACTCCTCGGTGAGCCACCTCGGATTCGTAGTGCTGGGCAGTTTCGCGCTTAACGTGCACGGACTGACGGGCGGGCTTTTGCAGATGATAAACCACGGTATTTCCACCGGCGCGCTGTTCCTTTTAGTGGGGATACTCTACGAGCGTCGGCACACCAGGATGATCGCCGATTACGGCGGCATCACAAGGGTAATGCCCAAGTTCGCCGCCGTGTTCATGATCGTCACATTAAGTTCGATCGCGCTTCCGGGCACGAACGGGTTTATAGGCGAGTTCCTCATACTGCTCGGCGTTTTCGAGTTCAACAGGATATACGCGGTCATAGCGACAACCGGCGTTATATGGGCGGCGGTTTACATGCTGTGGATGTTCCAGCGGGTTATGTTCGGCGAAGTACGAAACGAAAAAAATAAAAACCTGCCGGACTTGAGCAAAAGAGAGATGGCGTACATGCTGCCGCTTGTTGCGCTTATCTTCCTGCTGGGGGTTTACCCGAATCCCATTATAAGCAGGATGGAGGCGTCCGTACAAAACCTCATCGTAACGGTGGAGAAAGGCAGGGCGTCGGCAAAAAACAAAAACCAGTCGGCAGTAGCGGAACTTGATTTCAACCCCTCCGCCGCTGCGCTGCACCTCCCCTTAAAAAGGGGAGGATTATTAGAAAAGGGCGTATCAAAAAAATCTCCTCCTTTTCAACAAGGAGGGGACGAAGGGGTGGTTTACCGATGACTAATAGGATTATTAGAAAAGGGCATATCGAAAAAATCCCCTCCTTTTCAACAAGGAGGGGACGAAGGGGTGGTTTACCGATGGCTAAAAAGAACATGAGTGAGACTTTAAGCTTTTTGTACTTTTCGTATGTTGAGCCCGGATTAAATAGAGGGAGTTTGCGTTGGTAACGATTCCTGATATAAATTTCGGCGTAATAGCCCCGGAGCTTATACTTTCGCTGACGGCGTGCGCGGTATTGATTATCGACGTTTTCGTAAAAAAGCGCGGGTGGGGGGCGGCGTACCTTTCGCTGGCGGCTGTTTTGGCGGCCATGTTATGGGCGTCTTACAACTTCGAGCCGGTTACGACCTTTTCGGGCATGTACGAGGCGGACCGGTTCACGCAGTTTTTCAAGCTCATTTTTCTTCTGGGTACGGGGCTTACAATCCTGATCTCCGTCCGTTACGCGCAGGATGAAAACATAGACCACGGCGAATACTATGCGCTTTTGCTGTTTGCCACCGTGGGCATGATGTTCATGGCGGCTGGTTCGGACATGATAACGATCTTCATGGGCTTGGAGCTTTTATCGATTTCGCTTTACATCCTGGCCGGTTATACGCGCAGCAGAATGGTTTCAAACGAAGCGTCGCTTAAATACTTCCTGCTTGGCGCGTTCGCAAGCGGGTTCCTGCTGTACGGCATGGCGTTTATTTACGGGATTACGGGACATACGCAACTGGAACTGATAGCCGCAACCATCGCCGAATCTCCCTCGAACGTGCTGCTGTTAACCATAGCGGCGGCATTGATCCTTGTCGGTTTAGGGTTCAAGATAGCCGCCGTTCCGTTCCATCAATGGACGCCGGACGTGTACCAGGGATCGCCAATACCGGTTACGGCGTTCATGTCCGCAGGACCCAAGGCGGCGGGGCTGGCGGCGATCCTGAGGATTTTTTACGAAGGCGTTTCCTACCTGCATGTGGACTGGACGATATGGCTGTCCGCGCTTGCCGTTATGACCATGACTCTGGGCAACGTGGCCGCATTGGTGCAAAAAGACGCGAAACGCATGCTGGCGTTTTCGTCCATAGCGCATGCGGGCTACGCGCTGGTGGGTGTGGCGGCGGCGAACAGGGACGGCGCATCGTCCGTAATGTATTACATGCTGATCTATACGTTCATGAACATCGGCGTCTTCGGTATTCTTGCCCTTGTCGCCCGTAAAAACGAATCCAGAACGCAGGTGAACGACTTTAGCGGGCTGGCATACAAAAACCCTCTGCTGGCCGTCGTGATGACAATTTTAGTATTTTCGCTTGCGGGCATACCGCCGATGGCCGGATTCATGGCCAAGTTCTACGTCTTTATGGCCGCGATGAAGGCAGAGCTTTACCTTCTGGTACTTGCCGCCGTAATCAACTCGGCAATCGGGGTTTACTACTATCTGAGATTCGTTATCGTGATGTATATGCGCGAACCGGACGCCGCCGCCGAATCGCTCCCGGTTTTGAAGGCGTCTCCCGCGCTCGTGATCGCCCTTTTGATCGCCCTTTACGGAATCATACGGCTCGGCATAAGTCCCGGAGGTTACCTTGCTTTCGCCGAAGCGGCGTTCATCTCGTTTTAGCCAACCCGTCTTGCTATCGCAGTTTTCAATTCCTCTATTGTTTTCACCACCTCCACGCCCGAAAAAGAAATTAGTTTTTCAACATTTCCCAGATCGATTGGGC
>BTTC01000182.1:0-4201 GCA_036244935.1 bacterium
CCCAGCATGAGGCAGAACGCGAATATTACTCCAAGCTCGTTAAAATCGAGGTAATCGTAGTAATAGGGTATTACCAGAAAACCGGAAACAATCGCCGCACAGCCCAGGATCACCTGAAGGGTTTTGGGAACGGCAATCGATTTGCCGCCGCGCAGCGATGATTTTTGCGCCTTTTTTTCCCACACCAGAAACTTCAAGGCAAGGTAAACGCCGGTGACAAGCCCAGCCATCATGAAAAACCCGCTTGCGGAAAGGGCGGCGATGGAGCTGTAAAAACCCCCGATTGTGCAGCCCGTGGCGAAGGTTGCGCCGACGCCCATTAAAATACCGCCGATGATTCCTTTAACGGCTTCCCTGGCCGGCGGTATTCTTATGGCGAACTGCTTTGCCATAAGCGCCGCTCCCAAAGCTCCAAGTAAAAAACCGAGGTTCATTACCGACCCCTTGTATTCAAGGGGCGATATCTGCGCCACGTCCGGGAACCCCGGTATGAGTTCCAGCAGATGCAGACCCCAGTTCCTGAGTCCGGCGAAAACGCCCCACGGACTGTCGAACGCAAACATCATGGTATTGATAAAACCGATGAGAAGGCCGCCGTAAAGCGGAACCCATTGCTGTTTGAAAAGCGTTTTATAAAGTTCCAATCTTTCCTTCCTTGATAATGCTCAAAGCCTGATTTACCTGCTATTTCCCGGAATTCCGCCTTCGGCACTTTCAAATATTAACCCGAAAATGCCCCAAAAAACGCCCAAACGGTGAAATTTGGAAACAGCCTCCATTCGTGCTATATTTAAAAAAAGTAGACTTGATTTAATAAAACCTTACAACTATATGTTATTTGCAAATTTAAAACAAGGGAGGCCAGCCGATCCGGATTTCTGCCGGAAAATCTCTTCTTACTCAATCAAAAGACCCCGCATTTGTGATGACGCATTGGAGGCGCGCATTATTGAGCACGCTGTGCGGGGCGAACCGTTAAGGTAGTAATAGTACGTTTTTGTAACTGTACGTTTTTTGAACCCTTTATGCATACAAATGGAGGAGCAAAGTGATAAAAAGAAAAATATTCACCATATCAACGGCTTTTATCGTGGCGGTTGGCTTGGCCCTGTCCGGCTGCAGCAGCGGTACGGGAGACGGCACCACCAGCGGCACGACCACGACCACGACAACCACGGGTACCGACGTAGTCGGCGCTGTTACGGTTGCCGCGCTTTCCATTGCTGAACGCGTAAGCGTAATCGATGCGAACTCCAGCGCCTCATCGTCACCCAAGGCAAAAGCGTTTAAAGCGCTGACGGACAACCTTGCGCTTGGCGCGGTTGCCGATCTGGCCGCGACCTCGGATTACAACACCGATCCGCAGTTCGTATGGGTTGAAGAGCGCTCAACCGGCGCCTTTGATTCGGTAAATGAGATTCTCTGTTATATATCGCAAACCAAGTACGACTCTTTCGTAAACCGCGGGGCATACATAGCGCAGGTAGACACCAGCAAATGCGACAGCGGCAGGGACAGCGCCGGCGGCGGTGAAAGCTCGCAGAACCAGTCGTCCGGCTCCAACGCCGCAACATATGAATACTGGACGGTCAACGTAACGAGAGCCGACGCTACCTCGCCCATGTATTTTAACGTATGGGTGAATCAGAATCAGGAAGGACCGGGAGGCGGCACGATGGAATCGCAAATCCTCATTCGCGGCGCGGTAACGGCATCGGCAGCCGATTCACCGCCGTATGGTCTTTTTACCATGAATTTTATTGGTCATCCCAAGAATGCCGACGGCAGCCTTGATACCGCAAATATACTTTTCAAGGGATTCCTGAACTCGGTGCTGGATGCCGCGGGCGATGCATCTATCGAGTTCGGTCAGAAAATGGGGCAGACATTCGGCGGCGGCTCGGAACTGGCCACGCTCTACAGGGCGGTTGACGGTACCACCGGTTCCGGCACAGTGGCGTTTGAAGAAAGGTTCGGCCCAGAGGGCGGAAGCACTGAGGCAGCAGCGCTATTCGATTTCGCGTTTGACGCCGATTCATTCAAAAGACAGAAACAGGACGGTACTGAATCTGTCTGCCTCAGCCGCACCACTTTCGATTCGACAGTATGGCGTTACTCGCTGTATAACGATGAAAACCACGCAACCGATCCGGGCGGCAGGCTTGCCATCAACTCCGGTATGCCGATACTTTATAACGACGGCGCAACCGATTACTACGGATGGGTAGGTTTTTGGGGGCTTTGGTTCCCCGATGACGTTACTTTAACGACCGGTACCACGGTTTCAAAACTGGAATGGGGGAATGCCGGCCAAACCACGTCTACGGATTACTCCGTCTTTATCTCCGGTGGCAAACTGAAAAAACATACGAAGCAGACCGTAACGCTCGGCGATCTGGTCGGCGTTCCGCTAAGCTGGTGGGGATGCACTGGAACCTATCCAAACGACGTATGCGGCGAATATCGCGTGGAGTGGGACGGTACGGACCTCGTCAAGACCGCCCAAAGGGACAATACAACTTGGGTATGGGTTGATCTTAGCCCAACGGTAGCCCTCATCGAGACTGATTTTACGGGCCAATGGGATTTCTGGTTCTGGTCCGAAGCTCTTCGCGGCAACGGCCGCTTTCCGCTCAGGACAAGTGACGGAACAACTTACCTAGTTCCCGCCACCGGTACGGTTGTAACGTTCTATCTCGAAGAGATGATTTATCCGGGAGACGCAACGGTTCCCGCCAGTTTGGTATGTTTCGAGAACTGCCCGGACCCGGCCAGGATAAATGGTGATCTGAGTGCTTCCTTCCCCGACAGCACGTGGGAGGTACAGCCCAACATCCATCTCCAGACTGGCGTTGCGCCGGCGGCCTCGACTAATTACACCTACACCTATGATACGAACGCCATGACGCTCACGGAAGACAGCAGCGGTTCGTCAGTTGTGCAAACATCGGCGAATTCCGCTATTGAGTGGGGCATATGGACGGGCCCGATGTTTGATCTCAATGCGAGTGATTATGACGACGACAACGACATCAACACCCCCAACCTAACCAACCTTGCGGCGTTAGCGTGTGATTGGGATACAAGCTCAACCTGCGCATGGCAGGCACAGGACAGGCTTTCCTCTTATTACACTTGGGAAACGGGAATGGAGCCGTGGAGCAAGTTTACCGTCCTCAAGGATGCCAGCGACGTATTCGTAACGTTCGATCCGCCGATTACCGTGGAGTACACCAACGCAAGCAGCGTCAAGTTCTATCTTGAGTACGGCGGCGTTGGAGACCTATGGGGCATCCCCGGCAAGTGCGTTGATGAAAACGGCGCGGATGCGGATTGCAACGACTGGACCACCGGTTTCATCCGCTGGGTGCCGGAGTTCAACATACCGGACGGTACTCCCGTAACGAATGCAGCGGACGGTACAACCATATATTACGTGAAGGCAATGGAAAAAGAGCAGAGGATGACGGATGCGGGCGTCGGCTGCACGATCACCGATACCATTACCTCCTACACGCTGCCAGATCCGGAAACAACCTGGGTTGATCCGGCAATAGGCGGCGAGCCTGCGGTAACGGATCCGCCCGCGGTCGTCGGCGGAGAGGTACAGCGAACTTTGTAATAGACTGACCTTAGCAGGTTTGCTTTTAAAAAGGGCCGCCCCTCTTAAAAATGGGGCGGCCTTTTTATTTTGCGCGGAACAGGGCGAACGCGCAGGTTCGCCCCTACCGTAATACAACCTTTTTATTTTGGCGCGGAACAGGGCGAACGCGTAGGTTCGCCCCTACCATAATACGGCCTTTTTATTTTGGCGCGTCCCCCGTGGTTTTGCCATGGGGTTTACCTTGTCTGCCACCCTTTACAATCAACCGGAGGTAGGGGCAGACCCGCGTGTCTGCCCTAATACGGAATAGATGATACGCGCAGGCTCGCCCTTACCGTAATACAACCTTTTTATTTTGGCGCGTCCCCCGTGGTTTTGCCATGGGGTTTACCTTGTCTGCCACCCTTTACAATCAACCGGAGGTAGGGGCAGACCAGCGTGTCTGCCCTAATGCGGAACAGGGCGAACGCGCAGGTTCGCCCCTACCGTAATACGGCCTTTTTATTTTCATCTTTATAATTCTTCATGTGCGTATAGATTCAAACTGCGTCACTACCCAACTTATTGTTGCCTTGCATGACATCGGTTGCTATACTT
>BTTC01000183.1:0-4168 GCA_036244935.1 bacterium
AAAACAGCCCTTACCGAGTGCAGAATCGTGAAATCCTGCGTGTCTACGTACACGACGAGTCCCCTTCCCATGATTACGGATTCGTCTGTTTCCACGCGGATGTCTTCGTCAGTGCTCAGAATTCGCTTTTCGGCATCCCAGTCAAGTCTATCAGTAAGCAGTAAAAACGGTTTGGGCGATTTCAGTATTACGTTGCCGGAAAAACTGGCATCGTGCGTTTTGCTTTGCACTACGCCGGTTTTCGAAGACAGGTTGGCGGGGCCGTGTTCTATTGAAAAGTAGTCCATTATAACATCTTCCAGTTCAATATACTCCGCGTTAACTTTGGCGGTTTTTGATAAAATATGCCAAACGTCGCCTTTGTCCGATTTTTCGGTAAGGCGCAGCTCGGTTATCTTACCTTTGAGTCCGTTCTTTTTTCCTATTTCTGTGCTGAACATTGTTTCAATATACGTCTGCCGGGAAACAAGGTAGTACACGCCTACGCAAATCAGCACCGTAATACATATTAAAAACGCAAATTGTAATACAGCTACAGGCTTTCTAATAATCATTCATTTGCCGGAATATTAGCCGTGATTTTCCTTTCCTTCTCCCTTTCGATGCTTATTATTACATCTATTGTCCTTCCCGGTAAAGCCATACAGAAATCTTTCGGCCATTCCACCACGTTTATACCATTGCCCCAGTAATCGTCCAACCCCAGCTCTTCGATGTCAGTTTCGTTTTCAATCCTGTAAAAATCGAAGTGATGTATGGTCGGCTCACCCTCGTAGATATTGAGCATGGTGAAAGTAGGCGACTTTACCGCATTACCCGCGTCATGGTGGAAGTAGTCCACGATACCGCGCGTAAGAGATGTTTTCCCGGAACCGAGATCACCGTACAGGCGGATGTTGTCGCCGGGTTTGAGATGCGACGCCAGCTTTTTCCCGATACCTTCAGTCTGTTCCTCGCTGCCGCTTGCGAAGTTCAAAAAACAGCCTATATTCAGCCTCCGTTACGGGTTATACCGCTTTACTTCATGAACTGAACGATCATCGGCTTACAGCCGACGGTCGCCCGATTCTAAGCGCTTTGGCTGCGGCGATCAACCTTTTGTACATCCATCCCATCCCATCCATCACCGGCTTGATGTAGGCTTACCGTAGAAAACTATTTTCGACCGAACCAGTAACGGCTAAAGGTTGCCATAGGGCCGCTGAAGAGTTTTTCGCGGTAGTACTGATCCGCGGCGCGTTTGACGATCTGCCCCATGGTTGGATAAACATGAATGGTAGAAGAAATTTTCTGTACGCTGATGCCGTTATTCATAGCAAGCGCGTACTCGTGTATAAGGTTTCCTGCGTCCTGTCCGAGTATGTGGGCGCCGAGTATGCCGCCCTTGAGGTTGCATACCAGCTTTACTTCGCCCACTCCCTTGCCTTCGATAATGGCGCGGTCGTGTTCGGAATATCCGTATTTGTATATCTTAACGCCGGATTGACCGTGTTTCGTTTTCGCTTCGGCTTCCGTCATGCCGACTCTGGCGAGTTCAGGATCGGTAAACGTGGCCCACGGAACCACGTTTTTGTTCATTTTCCGGTTAACGAACGGGAAGATGGCGTTGCCCACAACGATCCCCGCCTCGTGTTCCGCCATGTGGGTGAAAGGAAACAATCCGGTAACGTCACCACATGCGAATATGTTCGGTACGCCGGTTCTCAGCGAGCCGTTTACCTTTATCCCGCTTCTTTCGACGGCCACGCCTATCCCCTCCAGGTTGAGTCCCTCGACGTTCGGCGCACGACCTATGGCCACCATGAGCTTATCGCCAACGAATTTTTTTCGGCACTTATCCTTTTCACAAAGCGCAGTTATTTCAATTCCTTGCGCGGTTTTTTCTATTTTTTCCATTTCAATGCAGGTTTCTATTTCGATTCCTTCATTTTTCAGCTCTTTTTCCAGAATGTCCGCAAGTTCACTTTCCTCACGCGGCAGAATCTGCCCCATTTTTTCGATCACCGTTACCCTGCTGCCGAAACGTGAGAAACATTGAGCGTATTCCATACCGATTGGACCCGCGCCGATTACCAGCAATTTTTTGGGGAGTTCTTCAAGTTCAAGGATGGTTTCATTGGTCAGATAGTCTACGTTTTCAAGCCCCGGTATGGGCGGCGCGGCCGGACGCGAGCCGGTGGCCACTAAAAAATTCCTGCTTTTTATCTCCGTGCCGTTGACGTTGAACGTGTGTCGGTCCTTGAAGCTGCCGCTGCCGAATAAAATTTCCACGCCCATTTTGCGGAACCTTTCGGGGTCGTCGTGTACGGCGATTTTACTTTGCACCTGCCTCATGTGATCCATCACTTTTTTAAAATCCAGAGAGGCCGAGTCGACGTTAATACCCAGATCGCCTGTGTCTTTAATCGTGTGGAAAATTTTTGCGGTGTGGAGAAGCGTTTTTGTCGGTACGCAGCCGTAGTTAAGGCAGTCCCCGCCCAGCTTTTCCTTTTCCACCAGAACCGTTTTAGCGCCGAACTGCGCGCATCCGCTGGCCGTAACCAAGCCTCCCACGCCCCCGCCTATGATGGCAATGTCGTACATGCGTTGACTCCCGTCATTATCGAGTTATGAGTAAATATTAAACCAGTTTGGATTCAGTATAACATGGCTTTGATTGCGGGAATTTTTTTAAGGCGTCTGTCACTCTGGGCCTGTCGAAGGGCCGCCATGAAAAGCGTTAGCAGTACAAAAACCTTCCGGGGCACCTTCCCTTTCAGAGGGGAAGTAATTTTAGCAACAGTGACCTTATCAGTTTCTCAGAAGTTTTGTATGCACGCGATTAAAACCGGTTAAAAAACCCAGCCGAGCTCGCGCAGTATTATCCACAGCGGTTCGCGCCTGTTTTTACGAAGCGCGCGCGCTATATAAAACTCGGAGCGGTCGACTGCGCCGATGCGTATAATGCGTCCGGACCTTAGCGTATCAAAAAACTGGACAAACGCCGCGCCGATAGCGCGTCCTTCCCTCTCCATGTTCGCAAGAACCCTTTTGGCGTAACCGTTATCGATATACCGCAAGGCGTTGACCGCCGCGCACGCGACCCTGACGTTAGGATGCTTTGTGAATTTTCCGATTATTCTTACCGATTCGCCGCTGCCGATAAGCCCCATGCAGAATATGATTTCCTCGCAAACCCGTGGGGAGGCGACCCTGAGTTCATTGACAAAAGGCGCCAGCGCCCTAACGCCAAACAGGTCGGCCAAAGCCCTTGCCGCCTGCTTTTTAACGTAATCGTTGCTCGATTCCTTCAACCTGAGTTTCAACTCATCAAACGGCAGCTGCAGTACTATCGGGTCGATGCCGATGTCATCGTACGCTCTTTTATTCCCTGGAACTCCGGCTGGTTTTTTTATTTTTATAACGAAATTAACAAAATTCGGGATCGACGGGCGGATTATTTTTTTTAATTTTTTCACGTTTTTTACAAAAACATTCCAGATGGATACGGCTTCAGGCCTTTTGGGCTTCCGGGGTTGTTGGGGTTTTATTCCCAGGGTTTTGTAATTTTGCTGGAGATAATGGTAGGCCTTTACAACTTCCTTGAATTTATCGGGATTTCCCACGCCGCCGTTCGCATCCGGGTGATAACGCTGAACGAGCGCGCGGAAGGCTTTCTTTATACGGCCAAGATCGGCCCCCGGTTGGAGGTTCAGCGTTTTATAATGCTTGTACATTGCATATTGCCCGTGTAAATTAGTATAAATTTAAATTAATTATACGTCAGTATTAGTCAAATACAACCTGCTACCCATATAAGGTGCATAAATGATACCGCTGATAAAAATCCGCGATCTTGTCTACGACTTCCCGTTGTCGAAATCCAGCACGTTAGAGTGCATCAATTTTACACTGGATCGCGGGGAATTGATATACATTCGTGGAGAGTCGGGAAGCGGCAAGAGTACGCTCCTTAAAATCCTCAACCGCCTTATAGAACCCACCTCGGGCATAGTCGAACTGAATGGGAAACCTTACCCGGAGCTGGATGTAATCCTGCTGAGAAGGAAGATACAGCTGGTTTCTCAGACGCCTTTTCTGTTTCCGGTGCCGGTTTCGGAAAACTTTAAAATGACCACGCCGTCCGCGTCGAAAAACCGTATTGAGCATTTGATGAGCGCGTTCAATC
>BTTC01000184.1:0-4147 GCA_036244935.1 bacterium
AGGCTGCTGGTTCAGGATGACGATTTGTCATGGTGAGTTCATCGAACCATGTCATGGTGAACCCATCGGACCTTGTCAGCCTGAGCTTGTCGAAGGGCTGAGTTTATCGAAGGATAACCCGTTATTATATATCATACCAGTTAAAAAATGAATCTCGACGATACGATTGCGGCCATAGCCACGCCTCCCGGCGAGGGCGGCCTCGGGGTGATACGCGTCTCCGGGCGGAACGCTATGAAAGTAGCGCAAACAATTTTTATCCCCGCAGGCGGCAAAAAAACGCGCGGCAAACCGATGGAATCCCACCGCATGTACTTCGGGGCCGTGGTCCGACCCCTCGACAAGCTCAGGGTAACGGCTTGTCATGGTGAACCTGTCGAACCACGACAAGCTCACAGCTCGGCAAGCTCACGGCAAACAGCTCACCATGACGGTGTGGTAGAACCGGGCGCGGTTCTCGACGAAGTCTGTATCGTCTACATGAAGGCGCCCAGATCATACACGCGCCAGGATATTTTGGAGATATACTGCCACGGCTCGCCGGCGCTTTTAAGGAGGCTGCTCAAACTGACGCTGGATTGCGGCGCAAGGATGGCCGAACCCGGCGAGTTCACAAAGCGCGCGTTTTTAAATGGCCGCATAGACTTGACGCAGGCGGAAGGGGTGATTGATTTTATAAAATCGCGCTCTGAAACCGCCGCAAAATCTGCGCTGCAATTGATGCAGGGCGGACTTTCATCGCGCATTGAAACGGTAAAGCAAAACCTTGTAAACCTGCTGGCGCAGTTGGAGGCTTCCATAGATTTTCCCGACGAGGAGGTTGAAACGGCGGGCGACGAAACAATAACGTCCCGTCTGGAGGAGTCAATCCGCGCCATGGAGCGGCTGGTAAAAAGCTACGGCAAAGGCAGGTATTTCAATACATCCATAGGACTTGCGATCGTAGGAAAACCCAACGTTGGAAAGTCGTCTTTGCTTAACGCGATTCTCGAGGAGGACCGTGCAATCGTCACGCCGCATCCCGGCACAACGCGCGATCTGATACGCGTTGATACGGAACTGGATGGTCTTTGCGTCGAACTGATCGATACCGCCGGTCTGAACCCCACGCCGGACGAGGTGGAGGCCGTGGGTATAGAAAGAGCGCTGCGGTCGGCGCGGTCGGCTGATGTCGTAGTGGGGCTTTTTGACGGGTCGCGGCCGTGGGAAGAGGCGGATCAAAACGTTCTGGATGTTATACTCGGCGCGCCCCGCTTCGTTGCGGCGGTAAACAAATCCGATCTGGCGCAACGTATAAACTCTCCAAAGCAGTTTTGAAAAACAAGGCCTGTTTTAATATCCGTTAAAGAGCGAAACGGCATGGATAAATTGCTGGAAGAAATATCCGCGCTGGTCAAGGACGCGTATTCAACGCCGCCGGAAGAGCCGGTGGTAACACGAACCCGCCACCTCGAAATCTTTGTACAGATCGTTAATAATCTTGAACGGGCTAAAGAAGAACTTCCTTGGGGGCGCGAACTGGCCGCCTCCTCCATATGGAACGCCCTTGAGGAGATAAAACGCTTTACCGGCCAGTCCTACACGGAAGAAGTTCTTTCCACTATTTTTAATCAGTTTTGTATCGGCAAATGACAGCAAGCGTGGACACCACCCCAATACGGGAGCCGTTGCAAACGGCCAGTCCTCATAAACTGAGGAGCAACTGTTCCGCCGTTGCTGAAACAACCGGATTTTTTGACTGCCGCTTCATTTTCCCTGCAATTTCTACACGCCATGAAAGTCATATTACCCTTTATTTAAAGCATATTGCTTTACCATGAATACGATGCACACGCGTAATGCCTTGATATTAGGTGGTGCCTCAGTTTGAAAATTCCAAATTGTCTAATCCCTCAAAAACCTGATTCACGGCAAACATCCCCTCCTCGGCTCACGAGGAGGGGCGCAGGGGTGGTGTTCATAAACCTTTGGAATATAGGAAAACCCCTACGACTGCCTGCGGCAGCCACCTCCCCTTCTGCTCGCGCAAGGGGAGGATTATTGCAAAAACCGCTTTCTTCATGTGCGTAAATTTCAAACTGATACACTACCTGATATTAAGACCTGTTGGAATATCTATCGTATCCGCTAAAACTTAAAACGCTATAAAAGGCATAATCACTTTTTCAGGGGAGACTACTTATGAACAAAGCCGGGGTTGGCGTTCATGTTCCCTCGCGCTTAAGATCGCGTAACTGACGGGAAACCATTTTTTCCCATTTGCTGCCCTCGAACTGCTTTTTGGTGGTCATTAAAAAAATCTTTTCCGCTGCAGCGTTGCGGCTAACCTTGGACATGCTCCCGCCCGACAGTCCAGACTCGGCCAGCAGCCGCCTGTCGTATAAAAGTTTTTGCGCCCCGTCAGGCTCGCCGGAATAAAAAGAATTTATGCTGACGACGATATCGCCCATAAAAACCACCCGCCCCGGAGTAACCGATACCTCGGTTGCCTCAATAAGTTTTTTGTCGAAATAAACTCCCACGTACCTGCATATGGTTCTAACGCTGCATCCCGCGCTGTAAACATCGTCGCTTATATAATATCCGGCAACGGCGGAATAGCGGCCCGGTTCCAGATCGAGGAAATATAAAACGCCGTCGCTGGAATAGTTGGATGGTATAAAAGCGCTCCGCTCAAGCGGATCGTCGTACTTATCCAGCCTTACCAAGTAGATTTCGTCCATTTTGGTCTGCGGGCTGTGTTCCCGCCGTTTTGACGGGTTTTTTACGGACATCGTAATACCGATGCCCGAACTATTTTCGTGCGCCGGATCCGGCGGCGGAGCGGTGGAGCACGACGCCAGCGCAAACATCGCCAGTACGTTTATTAACCGCAAACATTTCATATTGTTATTCCATCTATCTTATAACAAATGGACGCCACAGTCATAGTTAAAATGAAATTGACAAACCGATCATAATGGTCCGATCCTTCGACAGGCTCAGGATGACATGCTTTGCCACCCTTGGGCCGTAAGATTGTCGAACGGTCAAAGGGTTGGCGTTATAGCCAAATGTATCGATGCCCAGTTAGTACAAAAGATACTATGGATTCCGGGCGGCGTCTACGAGTTCCTGCCACTTCGGGTACTTCCGTAAAAACGGCTCGAATGTTTTTATCCATTCCTTCCGCTCCTGATAGGTGAGAGTTATGACGTCCGTTTTGCCGATTTTTATGATCTTTTGTTTTTCCCGTTCGTTTATTTCCCTTGCGATATTGCGTTCGTATTCTGTGGCCGCCTTTACGGATTCCGTAAAAACAGTCTGAAGACCGGGCGGAAGCGAATTCCAGAACATCTTGCTGGTAAGCAATACGTAGCCGAGATAACCGTGATTGGTTTCGGTTATATATTTTTGGACTTCGTGGAATTTTTGCGAGTAGGTGTTCGACCATGTGTTTTCCTGCCCGTCTATCACGCCCTGCTCCAGCGCCGTATAAACCTCCGAAAACGCAATCACCTGCGGGTTCGCGCCAATGTGCCTGAACTGATCTTCCAGTACTTTGGATGACATGATGCGCAGCTTCATCCCCTTAACGTCGCCCGGCAGCCTCACGGGACGCACGGAATTGCCGAGCTGCTTGTAGCCGCTGTCCCAGTATGCAAGCCGTCTAAAACCCTTTTTCGCCAAAAGCGCGTCAAGACGCCCGCCCAGCCCGCCGTCGAAACCTCGGTGTATGTCGTCCATTACCGGAAATAAAAACGGTATATCAACAACCTGAAATTCCGGCACGATAGTAGTCAGCTTTGAAGTTGACGGGCATATCAACTGCACGCTTCCCATCAAAAGCGCGGTTACCGCTTCCTTGTCCTTGTAAAGCTGCGAGTTGGGATATACGCTCACCTTTATACGCCCGCCGCTTCTTGCTTCCAGCTCCTTTTTAAGGAATTCCGCCGCCTCCCCCTTGGGGGTATCCGCCGCAACGACATGCGAAAATTTTATGTTTATTACCGGCCCCGACGCATCGGCAGACGTCGATAACGCACAGACGAACAGGAGGCCTAAAACCATATGATATGTACTCGCAAACCCGAAGTTTTTTATTATCAACATAAGGATTCGGAATTCGTAAAAAAATTACCTGTCGCACCATCTGGGGATCAGCGAT
>BTTC01000185.1:0-4117 GCA_036244935.1 bacterium
CTAGCAGCGGCTTGTAATAGTACAAAACCTCTCGTTAAGCCCTCCGGTTTTTTCAGTCACCTAAAAGACACGTTGAATTTGATTTTAGCCGGGAGGAAGCGAAGATGGATGCAGTAGTAATTGCAACCTACGGGATAGTGGGTATGGTATCGGCAGCCGCAGGGTTTTTTCTTTGTCGTTCGCAGGAAAGTAAAAAGCTTAAAAACGCAAGCAACGACGCGGGAAAAATCATTTCAAATGCCGAAAAAGAAGCTGAAAATCTCCGCCGCGCCGCCCAGCTTGAATCGAGGGACGCGGCTCTTAAAGCAAGAAACGAATTCGAGCGCAAAATGCGGGGCGCGAAAAAGGATCTGATGCGTTCCGAACGCCGTCTTCAGCAGCGCGCCAATAATATCGATAGAAAATTCGACCAGATAGAACAGCGCGAAAAAGAGTTCAATCAGAAGGAAAAAGAATTGGGCGTCCAAACGGAAAAGGCGCAGGAATCCGAAAACCGTTACAGGAAGTTGGTTCTGGAAGAACAGCAAAACCTCGAAAGAATCTCGTCCATGACCAGCGAGGAAGCAAAAAATGAACTTAAAGAACAACTGCTGGCCGCAACAAGAAACGAAAACGCCATAATGATGAAAAAGCTGGAAGATGAAGCGGTGCGGGACGCCAATATGAAAGCCCAGAAAATAATCGGACTTTCCATACAACGTTGCGCGGCGGACACAGTGGCGGAAGCCACCGTTTCCGTGGTGGCGCTTTCCGGCGACGAGATGAAAGGCAGGATCATAGGCAGGGAAGGACGAAACATCAAGGCGCTTGAAATGGCCACCGGCGTTGATCTTATTATAGATGACACGCCCGAAGCGGTTATATTGTCGAGCTTCGACCCCGTCAAACGCGAGGTGGCGCGTATATCGCTTGAACGGCTGGTAACCGACGGACGCATACACCCGGCGCGCATCGAGGACGTCGTGAAAAAGGTAAAAAAAGAGATGGAGCGAAACATCAAGGATGAGGGTGAAAGGGCTGCGATGGAAGTCGGGTGCGACGGTGTGCACCCGGAGCTGACAAGACTTCTTGGTTCCCTCAAGTACCGCACGTCGTATTCTCAAAACGTATTGCTTCACTCGAAGGAGGTGGCGTATCTATGCGGCATGATGGCGGCCGAGTTGGGACTCGACCAGCGCATGGCGCGGCGTGCCGGACTTCTGCACGACATCGGAAAGGCGGCTACCCACGAGGTGGAGGGGAAGCACTCGCAAATAGGAATGGACCTTGCGCGGCGTTACAAGGAAAAACCGTTGGTCGTCAACGCCATAGGCGCGCATCATGAAGACATTGAAGCCGAATCCACCATCGCTATCCTGGTAGCGGCCAGCGATGCCCTTTCCGCATCCAGGCCGGGCGCGCGCACGGAGATGCTGGAGAACTACGTGAAACGTTTGCGCGGCCTGGAAAAAATCGGCAACTCTTTCGACGGCGTGGAAAAAACATTCGCTATACAGGCGGGACGTGAAATAAGGGTTACCGTGCTGCCGGAGATGGTAAACGATAGCCTTACGCATCTTCTGGCCAAGGACATCGCCAAAAAAATTGAAGCGGAGTTGGCCTATCCCGGAGAAATAAAGGTAACCGTGATCCGGGAAACAAGGGTTACGGAGGTCGCCAGATAGTGATGCTTGCGGCGCATTACCGAATCGGAAAAATCCTGAAATGCAGCAATCTCCGTTAAGATAAAGAACAAACCCTTGGTATGAAAATTTTATTCATCGGCGATGTAATCGGGAAAATCGGCCGAAAAACCATCAGGGCGCTGCTGCCCAAAATAATTGACTATCACAAGGTTGATTTTGTAATAGCAAACGGAGAAAACATTGCGGGCGGTTTCGGCCTTACGAAAAACACCATGTCCGAGATGTTTGATTCCGGCGTGGATGTGATTACAACCGGTAATCATGTGTGGGATAAAAAAGAATCCAAAATACTTTTGAGAGAAGAAAAAAGATTGCTGCGTCCCGCTAATTACCCGCCGAAAAACGTACCGGGCAAGGGTGCGGGAATATACGAAAAAAACGGTTGTAAAATCGGCGTATTAAACCTCATAGGCCGTCTTTTCATGGATTATTATGACGACCCGTTCCGTTGCGCTGACGAGTATATATCGTGGATGAAAAAAGAAGCGCCGATACTGATCGTGGATTTCCATGCTGAGGCGACCTCCGAAAAACAGGCGATAGGGTACTACCTCAACGGCAGGGTTACGGCGGTTCTGGGGACGCATACGCATGTTCAAACCGCCGATGAAAAAATATTGGACGGGCAAACCGCCTATATTTCGGATGCAGGGATGGTTGGGCCGGTGGATTCGATAATCGGACTCAATAAGGACGAAGCGATGATGCGGTTCCTGACGCGAATACCGCACCGGTTCCTCGAAGTTGCGAAAGGCGACAGCATTATGGGCGCGGTGATTGTAGAGGCTGATGAAAAAACTGGACACGCAAAATCCATCAACCGAATCAGCCCGGGGCACACGGTGCTGGGCTGAACCGTAAAGCAGCCCAGCCCTGACTAAAGCATATTGCTTTACCATAGATACGATGTACATACGTAATACGTTGATGTTCAGACCTGTTGGAATATCTATCGTATCTGCTAAAACTTAAAACGCTATAGCCGGCGATCAATACTTGAAACCTGTAGAAAAACTATGCTCACGACGTTGTTTGCAACGGCTCCCGTATAATGGGTGTGGTTCGACCGTTCGATAAACTCACGGATCACCATGAGCTATGAGCCTGTCCTGAGCCTGCCGAAGGAATCGAAGGGCGCTTCCCCGATGGCAGCAAAGCGGTGAACAAACTCTATTTTTAGTATAGTATTGTCGTTCAAGGGGCACCGTAGCCAAGCGGCAAGGCCGAGGACTGCAAATCCTTTATCCCCGGTTCGAATCCGGGCGGTGCCTCCACAATTTTCCATGATCCATAAAAAATCAAGGCGGCGCATTTTCGTTTTTTCGCCGGGTTTTTCCCTGTCCTCCTTATTGCCTTTGCATGTACGCCAATCATTCGCTATTCTTTTAAATGGGGTAGCTTGTACAAATGATAGGTAAGACACGCGAATAGAATCATAGATGAGGAGCGGAAAGATTTTTATAATCGAAGACGCATTTACCAAACAAGTTGCGTTGATCGATCTTTTGAAAAAGGAAAATTTGGGGGTTATCACCGGCGGCGGCGAAGATGTAATGGATCAGATAGTCCAGGCGAAGCCCGCAATTGTGCTTACGGATATTGATAAAAGCGCATTACCGGAAACGCAAATGGGTTTTTTGCAAAAGCTGAAGGAAAACGAAGCGTTAAAATCAACGGAAGTGTTCGTTTATCTGGAAAGTCTTAACGTATCCATTGAGGTACAGCTTAGAAAGATGAAATTGAACAATTATTTCATCAAGGACACAAACACCGATTTTATCGTAAGCTCCATAAAACAGTTCTTCGAGCCGCAAAAAGAGGACGATTTCTCTTTGGTGGATGCAACTCCAAGATACAATATGAACCAGAACACGCCACGGCCTATGCCGGCGGTTGGGCCGGTATCAACACCGCCCGTAGACGAAAGGCAAAATATCGGCGAAATGATGAAGGAGTTTTCCGATAAAATTCACTCCCAGCTTGGTGAAGGCGATGCAGAGACGTTTTATAATTTGGGGATAAGCTACATGGACATGGAGCTTTACGTCGAAGCTATAGGAGAGTTTGAAAAAGCGGCAGCAAACGGGCAGTTCAGGCTTGAAGCAAGCAATATGATCGGTAAATGCCTGTGCAGCCAGAAGAAATACGGGGAGGCGATAGAAAAATTCAAGGAAACGGCAAAATTCACGAGCGACAAGGTAGAAATGATGGGCGTTAAATATGAAATAGGAATTACACTTGAGGAAATGGGAAAATTGAAGGAAGCGTTCAACACCCTGGGTTCCATATATAAGGAAGATAAATCATACAGGGACGTGCTGGGGCGCCTGAAGGCGATTAAAAAGAAACTGAACGGTTAAGCGAAAAGGAAAATATGGTAAATTTCAATTACGCGGCGCGAGAGCTGATTGCGAAGATTGTCTACTACGGCC
>BTTC01000186.1:0-4081 GCA_036244935.1 bacterium
GAACTTTCGGTGCAATGCCGTGGTGATGCCGGGGTCCAAGAAGGTGGTTTGAGTCGCGTCGCATTATTACGGTATGGGAAATATTTGTCGCGCCGGCGTTCGGATCGGGTTTTTTGAGATTCGGTGTTTTTACCTGGCCGTCGCCTCCGTTTTTATTCTTATCGTCTTTTACTCTCCGCGTCCGGCAAACGGATTCTGTTTCGAGGAGGCGGCGCGGTTGTACGCGGAGTACGGCGTATCTCCCGACATCTTACGAGCTATTGCGACGGTGGAATCGAGCATGACCCCAGACGCGCTTAACTGCGGCAACAGAAACGGCAGTTGCGATTACGGTCTTATGCAGATTAACTCGTTGTGGGAAAAGTACGTGGGGGATGAACTATGGAACGGCATGGCCGATCCATGCACAAACGTAAAACTCGGCGCGTGGATACTCGCCAAAAATTTCCATCGGCGCGGCGCAACGTGGGAATCGGTTGGCTATTACAACTCCAGCAGGGAAAAAGCGAGGAACCGTTACGCACATAAAGTGCGCCGCGCATACGTAGAAATAATAGGAAAACCACCCCCCTTAACCGGGAACCGTTACAAACGGCCTCCTTATGCTTCGCAAGGAGGGGAGTGAGATTAGAAAGCGCCCAGAATCAGAATTACCATATTTTTTGTTTTGCAAAAACCTGGAGTCGTGGCACACGACCGCAAACGTCAAAGGATTAAAGAATGGCGGAGCTTGACGTTGGGGAGCTTTCGGCAAAGTACAACCTGCCGGAGTGGGTTGTAAGAGAGGAACTGGAAGAAACGATGTCCGAGGTTTTATCGGAGCGCTTTGCTTACCCGGTGGACGTTGTTTTTCTTTCTTCGGGCGGGATTGAGTTCCGCAGTTTCCGGTACCGTGACGGCGTGTTGAAATCGTCCAAACTGGACATCGGTTTGCGTTTCATCAAGCCGCTTATGCTACGGCTCATCGACACGCTCGCGCACCGGCTCGCGGCCAAACGCATCGTTGGAGATTACGAACGCATGAAAAGCCTGGTTCACAGACTCGTAACCGGGTGCGTGGTTAATGCAACCCCCGGCGGCGAACTGTACGCAGAGGTCGGCGGGTCTATAGGCGTATGTCAACGCCGCGACCAGCCGCTTTCGGAACGGGGAAAATATTTGCCCGGGCAGACGTACAGGTTTTACGTCAAGCGGATATTGCCGCTAAGGTACGGCGAAGATTCGAAGCTGGAAATAACGCTCAGCCGCACGTCTAAAAGTTTCGTTACGCGTCTGCTTGAAGACGAACTCGCGGCGGCCGACATTTTCGACGTAAAGATAAAGTGCATAAGCCGCATCGTCGGCGGTTTGAGCCGCGTACGCTCATCGGAGCGTATCCCCCAAAAAATTGTCCGCAAGATTTCAGATGAACTTAAGGAGAAGATATATGTCGAATGCAAGCGCAAGCGGCGACTTTACAATCACAAAAGATAAGCTGGCCAAAAACGTTACGCTGTTCGGCGAAGGCCGCGCGTTCGACAGCGATGATGGGCTGTCCGAAAAAATGCCGATCTCGATTCCCGACACGGATAGAAGCGGGCATCTTTGGTGCATCGGATCTACCCGCGCCGGCAAGACCAACATGATGGCCAACATGATCGAGCAGGATATCCGGAAGGGTTATTCCGTCCTAGTGCTCGATCCGAAGCTGGACAAGGAACTGTTCGAACGAATCGTCCAGACAACTTTGGAAGAAAGGCGGCATGAGGATCTCATCCTTATCAACCCGGTGCATTCGACCTACAGCGCCGATTTCGATCCGCTTTCCCATCACTACATGATAGAGGAACTTGTCGGGCATCTCGTAAGCGGCGTGTCGGTTGGCAGGGATCCCTACTTCTACAACGTCGCCATCCAGATAAGCACGGTGGTTGTGGAAGCGCTCGATCTGCTCGCAAGGTACGAGGGAAACCCAACGAAAATAAATCTTGAGGAGGTGAAAGACTACATCACGCGAGACATGCTGGAAGAGCTTAAAAACCAGGTGGAAAGCATGGATTCGCAAAAACTCAAAAACGACATTTACAGAATTACAAAGTCCATAGACCGCATACTCTCCAACCAGGCGGACTACTTTAATAAGGTATCCAACTCGCTGGACGTGGCGTTGCAGGAACTCACGTCGGGCAGTATCGGGCGCATCGTCGGCGCGGCGCGCGAAAACCGCATCGTCAGTCGGTTGGAAAGCGGCAAGCGCGTAATTGCGGTGGCGCAGTTTTGCTCCCAGCTTACACGCCGCGGGGCGTTCACAATGGGCAAGGTGATAATGTCGGTTATCCAGGCGTTCGTCGGCAGAATCTTCGCATCCGGAAAAAAAGAAAGGGTCAATCCGCCGCTTTGCGTTTATATCGACGAAGCGCAAAACGTACTCTATCAAGGCATCGACGATTTCTTCGCAAAGGCGGGCGGCGCCGACGTGTGGTTGCACGGATTCAGTCAGTCCGTATCGCCAATCTTCGCGGAGGTCGGCAAGGATTACGGACAAACCATCCTGGCGAACACAAATACAAAACTCTTCATGCGCGTGCCGGACGAAGAAACGGCCGACTACGTATCCCGCCACTTCGGCGAGCGTAAGGTGCTATCTCCCATGCTGTCCACCAGCGGTGGCATGATGATGCGCGAGGTCGAGGAACCGCTGGTAAGGCCGTCGGATGTGCTTTCCATGCGCAGAAGGCAGTTTTTCATGCGCGGTTATTCGGGAACCTACGCGGGAAGAACGCTGGATTCATCGACGCTTTATACCAGTATCGAGTTCCCCGAAGTGAGCGTGGAGGACTGATGGAGCTTCTTAAAACGAAGTACCTTCTGGTAACAGCAACGGCGCTTATCGTTTACGCGATTTACGTTTTGCTGGTTCACGGTCGCGGATCGGCAAGCGAAAAAAAACGGATAGCCCTCGAAACCCTTTCGATGCTATGGAGCAAGCGCAAGGAAGTATCCGTTACCGTCGAAGAACTTTCCAGATTGTGGAAAGAGGAAAACCGCCATCGCACGCAAAGGGTTCCGCCGCCCGAATTCAAACGCGAGGAGATACGCCGGTTCTACGCCGGACATATCGAGAATAAAACGTTTTTCGCGGGAGCGTCGGGCGACGTGGTGCGCGAACTTTTGAAACTGCTGGACGAAGATGGCGACTGTCCGTCGGTGGTGCAACGCGCCGGTGATCGGGAATGGGATATTTTTAGTAACGACATGAGCGCGTACAACGTATTGGCGGCGGTGCCGCTTTACCTTCACGCGCTAGGCGTTGCCACCAGGCTCGCGGCGAGTGTGGGACGCGGCCCCGTGGTTGCAAAAGCCGTCATCGTTGCGCTTGCGCATGACATCGGCAAACTGCCGACGTTTAAAAAAAGTCCGCTTTATTCCATGGGCGACCATCCGCTTATCAGCGCCGGCGCGCTTGAGATGATTGACGGTTTCAAGTCGCTTCCTTACCGCGACGAAGTCATCAAGGCGGTGAAAGAACATCACCTTGGCGGACGGCTAAAGTTGCGGCTTTCCATAAGGCTGAGGGAGGCCGACCAGGCGGAGCGGGCCGCCGAGATGGCGGCGGCGGCAAAACAAATGCGGACAGCGGAAACCGCGCCTGCTGTGGAAAATTCAACTACGGTTGAAATTGAAGCCGCGCTTGCGCCTCCGGCTGGAGCGGAAGGTTCGACAGGGTCGATTGCCGAAGCGTTCGGCGGCGGGGAAGAGGAAACGCAAAAAGATAAAATTGTCGTGCAGGAGGTCGAAATGCCGTGGTTCGATTTTGACGAATTCGTCCGCGAACTCCGGCCGGAAATCAACAGGATTGAAAACGGCCGCTGGTCGGCGTTTTCGATGCCGGACGGAATCGTTTACATACAACCCAACATGCTGTGGCGAACGGCGCAAACGATAGCGCGCCGCAGGGGCGACATGTCGCTTACGGCCGCCGGTGGAGATGAAACTTTTCGCCGCAACGTGATATTCAGCGTGGTGCAAAAATTTCGGGAAAAGGGCGGAGTCCCGGACGGGATTCTGGGCGATACGTTTTTCAGCGCCAAATACAAAATGA
>BTTC01000187.1:0-4077 GCA_036244935.1 bacterium
GAACATGCTTCCCCGTGGTTGGGAAACGTTTCAGATGCGCTCTTGAACTTTTATATGAACAGTGCTCGCTCCACATGGAGGCGAAGATGCCAAGCTCCAGAAGGTTCGGCATACGGCCCAAATGTTTTTGAATCAGGCCGAACTCTTTTTCGTTCAGGCCGTGACCCAACGCCGTTTGTAAGGTTACTTCCGCTGTTTTCATGGGATGGCTATTATACACTCCAATGCTGAATGGTGGTTTGGCAAGCTCGGGGTGACAGCAGGGGGAAAACCACCCTGTGGACGTGAGCCGTTTGCAACAGCTCCCGTTCTTATCAGGAAATCAAGGATAAAAAAATATCCGCCGCAATAATTCATAAAGTATTATATTATTCCGATGTCGGTTTCGTGGGGGAAACTGTTACGGGTACGAAAACCAGGCCGTGCTTATGTGGAGGAAAAATGTAATGTACGAAAAAATCTTTCGGGTTCGTTGGGGCTGTCAAATCCGGCGATGCGGTAAAACGTTCACCGCCGGCGACACAATCAGCCAAAGAGGGTTTACATTAATCGAGCTCGTAATGGTGATAGTGATACTTGGCGTTCTGGCCGCCGTTGCGGCCCCGAGGTTTTTTGATCTCTCCGGCGCGGCGGAAGTATCCGCGCTAAAGGGCGTTGCCGCTTCGATGTCGTCCGCAAGCGCCACAAATTTCGCCGTACGCATCGCCTCGGATTATGCCAAGGGATCGCCGGTGGTCGACTGCGTTAATATATCGAACCTTTTGGACGGCGGCGGAATCCCTGCCGGCTACACCGTACATTCAGGCTCCGTTTCGGATGGCAATACGGCAACGTGCACAGTTGCGCAAAATGCCACCAGCGATACGGCCGCGTTTGTTATTCACGGTACGAACTAACCCGCTTTGTTCATAAATAAAGCCGTATTAAACGCCACGAACATCGCCCCACAGTATTTTGTGTATTTGCAGGTTGAGCCTGAGGTTTTTACCGCTTTCAAGTATCCATCCGGCAACGTCTGCGGGTTCAACCCTGCCTGCGGCGGGAGTGACGTTTATCCGGCAAAGGGATAAAAGATTGCGGGTTTCAATTTCCTTCAAAGCCCAATTGAAATCGTTCTTTGAAGATACTACGAACTTCAGTTCGTCGTCCGGCGTAATGAGTCTGAGGTTTGCGTATAAAAAGGAATCACCCGCGCCGCTTTCCGGGCACTTGACATCCACTATCTTTATGATGCCCTCCGGCAGCGGCGAGAGGTCCACGCTTCCATTTGTTTCGATCATGACCGTAAATCCGCGTTCGGCAAGCCGGTTTGCGAGTTCCGGCGTCGACGCCTGCTCCATCGGTTCGCCGCCGGTGATTTCTACCGTCTTGCAGTTAAATGAATTTACCCGTTCTATTATGGAATCGATATCCATTTGCCCGCCTTCGTCCCAGGCGTAGGATGTATCGCAATAGCCGCACCTGAGGTTGCAGCCGGTTAGACGAACGAATACGGTTGGAATGCCCGCCCTGCTCGATTCGCCCTGTATTGAAAAAATGATTTCATTTACAAGCGCGCTTTTTCCGATCAATAGCTGAAAGGTTCTTTTGGCGGTTTTACCTTTAACGGAGGATCGCTCTTTTTCCCGCTGCGGCGGTGGTGTCCCTTTGCCTTCCGTTGCGGTTCCTTTTTCTTGGGCGTTTCCCCGACTCCGTGCGTTTCTATGTATTTAATGCTTGCCAGCGCCGATCTTTGTTCCGCCTCTTTTTTGGAGCGTCCCTTGCCGCCGCCCAGCTTGCGGTTTTTAACCCACACCTCCACCTCAAATGTACGCGAATGCGACGGCCCCTTTTCGGCCACGATACGGTAGTTGGGATCGGCGGATAGATACGCCTGGCACTGCTTTTGCAAAATCCCCTTGTAGTTCGACCACTCGCGGTCCGGTGGGTGAAAAACTATGTCTTCTTTCGATACTCGAAGAACGTAGCGTCTGGCCTTTTCAAATCCTCCGTCAAGGAAGACGGCTCCGATGACCGACTCGAATACGTTGGCAAGTATGGAACTCTTCCTGCGCCCTCCGTTGCGCGCTTCGCCGGCGCCGAGGAGGATGTACTTGCCGATCCCCATACGCCGGGCAATCGAGGCGAGGTGTTTTTCGCTGACAACGTGGGATTTGATATCGGATAGCGCCCCCTCGTTATATTTCGGGAACTTGCCGTATATATGGCCGCAAACGATAAGCCCCACCACCGAGTCGCCTAAAAACTCCATACGCTCGTAATGCGGCTGATCCTTGATATTGTTTTCGTTAAGATACGACGGATGGGTAAGCGCGGTGTTGAGGAGTTCCAGATCGTGGAAGCGGTAACCGATCTGTTTTTCAAATTCCCTTAGAAGTTTTTCTCTTGCGGAGTCGTGTTTGTTAAGTTTTCTCCAGAAAAACAGCATTCAGTCTGCCTGTTTGCGTGCTACAAGGGTTGCGTTGGTGCCCCCGAATCCGAACGAGTTTGAAAGTGCGCCGTTTACTTTTCTCTTTTCCGACTTGTTGGGGACGTAATAGAGGTCGCATTCAGGATCGGGCGTCCGGTGATTTATCGTGGGGGGCAGCGTGTCTTCCTCGATGGCCTTGGCGAGAAAAATCATCTCGATACCGCCTGCCGCTCCCAGCAGATGGCCGGTCATTGATTTTGTGCTGGAAACCGCAAGCCTGCCGGAGTGATCGCCGAAAACCGTCTTTATGGCCCTTGTCTCGATTGCGTCAGCTACCGTGGCGGTTGCGTGGGCGTTTATATAATCGATTTCTTCCGGCTTCATACCTGCGTCCTCAAGGGCGGCCTTCATGCACGCAACCGCTCCTTCCCCTTCGGACGGCGGCGAAGTGATGTGATACGCGTCTCCGGTCATTGCGTATCCCGTAACCTCGCAATATATTTTTGCTCCACGTTTTTTTGCATGTTCAAGTTCTTCTAAAACCAGTATACCGGCTCCTTCTCCAAGCACAAAGCCGTCGCGGTCCTTGTCGAACGGCCTGCTGGCGTGTTCCGGGTCGTCGTTTCTGGTTGAAAGAGCCCTTGCCGCCGCAAAACCGCTTACCGCCAGCGGACAGATGACCGACTCCGCGCCGCCGCAAATCATAACGTCCGCTTCGCCGCGCTGTATTAACCTGAATGAATCGCCCGTCGCATGAGCGCCGGTAGCGCACGCGGTGCTTACGCAGCTGTTCGGCCCCTTTGCGCCGGTGTATATAGAGATATTGCCCGAGGCCATGTTGGATATTACCATCGGAATGAAAAAAGGGGTGATTTTGCGGGGTCCCTTTTGATTCAGAATGTTGTGGTATTTTTCTATGGCTGGAAGTCCGCCAATACCCGAACCCACGATCACTCCCGCACGTTCGGACAACGACCCCCCGATCTTCAGATTTGCGTCTTCCATGGCCATCAAGGCGGCGGCGACGGCGTACTGGATGAAGGTATCCATTTTCTTCACTTCCTTTTTTGGAATCCAGTTCAGCGGGTCGAATCCGCGCACCTCCCCGGCGAACGTAACAGGGAAATCGGACGCGTCAAACCGCGTTATGGGGCCAATGCCGTTATTACCCGCCTTTATGCCTTCCCATGTGGCGTTAACGTTGTTTCCGAGGGGGGTTAACATGCCGAGGCCGGTTACGACCACTCTTTTCGGCATCAGGCGTTTATGACTCTTTTTGCTCGACTATGAAATCCAACGCGTCTTTAACCTTAAGAATCTTTTCCGCCTGTTCATCCGGTATTTCGATGTCGAATGCCTCTTCAAAGGCCATCACGAGTTCGGCGGTATCAAGGGAGTCCGCTCCCAGGTCCTCGATGAACCTTGAGTCTGTCTTGACCTCGTCACTGCCCACATCGAGCTGTTCTACGATAATTTCCTTAACCTTCGCTTCTATGTCCATATGTAAAAAACCTCCTTTAAAAAATGAAATGCTCATCCTATCACCCGGTCGGCGTATTTTAACAGGCTTATCGTCACTTAACCATTTAACCCGTATTATTCGTGAATAAAGCGGATTAAGCGTTTGCCGCACAGTCTAGCGATTACCTCTAGCGGTTTACAAGTGG